>JBEIFE010000152.1:0-5172 GCA_040382575.1 Candidatus Sericytochromatia bacterium | reverse complement strand
TTGTAAAGCATGTCCCGTTCCGAAACGCTGCGAGGTTGGCAGAGTTCGAAAACACCAAACAAAAGCGGCGGGGCAATCCCGAGACGCATCCAATCCATGATGACGACAGGATCGTAGGGAAAGCCGCGGACCCCCAGAAGGGAAACAATCTCGACCAGAACCCGGGCCTGCGACTCGTCTGCCAGGATGCTCCTGAAGAGCTCGATATCGGGAAACTCGCCCACCCTGTCCCCGTAACAGGAACGGATCATGGCATAGAGAGCTTCCACGCGTTCAGCCTGCAACAACTGGACCATCCTTGAGCCCGGCTCCAGGATGACCGGTTCGAAAGCTCGCGTCATCCGCCACCCTCGTCTGCTGAGCATCGAGAGGAAGGCTTGACGGATCTTTTCGAACCAGCCATACCCCGACATGAACCGAGCGCCTAGGCTGCGTCGCCCGGAAGCCCGGCCATCTCGTCGGCCGAGAGGAGGTGCTGCAGGTCGAGCATGATGATGAGACGCTCCCCGATCTGGCCGACGCCCTTGAAGAGCGAAGCTTCCAGACCGTTGGCCACGAGTTCGGGTGGGGGCGAGATCGAATCAGCAGCGATCCGCAGCACTTCACGGACTTGGTCGACGATGAGACCGACGGTCTTTCCGACCACGTTGACGATGATGATACGAGTGGCCTTGGTCTTGTCGATCTGCGGAAGATTGAAACGACGACGCAGATCGATGACCGGCACGATCTTGCCTCGGAGGTTGACAACCCCCTCGACGAACGCAGGCGCACGGGGAACGCGCGTGACACTCGTCATACGGACGATCTCTTGAACCATCGAGATCTCGACCGCGTACTCTTCGCCACCCAGGCTGAAGCTGGCCAGCTGGAGAATGGTGGTGTCCTGGCGTTCCAGGGTCAAATCAGGCATCGAACGAACCCCTCTACAACGTTCCGCATCTTGCGGACTAAGGACGTAGGGACCCTGATCGCTCTCACGATCGGGAAGGTCCTTATCGGTATACCCAACACAACGCCCATACTTACAGTTTGATAAAGAAGTTTACAAGACGGCCTCAGGTCGCATGAGCAAACCTCCCATCAGGACGCACCGAGGCGGTATTGCAGGGCTTCCGCCAGGTGATCGGTATGGATATCGTCGGCCCCCGCGAGATCGGAGATCGTCCGGGCCACGCGCACGATCCGGTCGAGCGTGCGAGCGGAGAGCCCGAGTCCCGCGGCTGCACGCTCGAGCAACTGCTCCCCGCCCGCATCCAGGCGACCACAGCCCCGCAGATGCCCCGGAGACACGCGTGCATTCAGGCTTGCGCCCTGCCGCCGCCGCTGGCGGGCCCGAGCCTGCATCACCCGATCCCGCACCCGTCCCGAGGCTTCCTCGGGTGCGGGATCGCGTAGCGCCTGGTACCCCGGTCGCGCCAGCGTGAGGTGGAGATCGATCCGATCGAGCAAAGGCCCCGAGAGGCGTCCCCGGTAACGTCGCACCGCCGCGGGATCGCAGGAACAGAGATGCTGGCGATCGCCGAGAAAACCGCATGGACACGGATTCATGGCCCCGACCAGCGAGAAGCCCGCAGGAAACACGGCCCGACGCCCCGATCGCGAAAGCGCGATCTCCCCACTTTCGAGGGGCTCGCGCAGGGCCTCGATCACCTCGCGGCGAAACTCGGGCAATTCATCGAGGAACAGCACCCCCCCGTGGGCCAGGGTCACTTCTCCGGGCCGCGGAATGGCCTGCCCACCGATCATGCCCGCCATCGTGACGGTGTGATGAGGCGCCCTGAACGGCCTTCGGCGGATGAGGCCGCTGCCGGGGGGCAACTGGCCGGCAACCGACTGGATGGCCGTCACATCGAGTTGTTCCCCGCCCTCGAGTTCGGGCAGGATGGAGGGCAAGCAACGGGCCAGCATCGTCTTGCCTGCTCCCGGGGGGCCCACCATGAGCAGATTGTGTCCGCCGGCAGCCGCGATCTCGAGCGCCCGACGGGCGACGGGCTGACCCCGGACCTCTTCGAGATCCGGCCCGGGATCAGACATGCTCGGCGAGGCCGGAACCACGACCGGCGGAGGCCCATCCTCACCGGAAAGCCCCCGCACCACGGATGGCAGATCGAGAAAAGGCCAGATCTGGAGACCCGAGACAGCCGCGGCCTCCGAGGCGCAGTCCCGGGGAAGCACCAGATTTTGAATGCCTCTGCCCCTGACCAGCAACGCCGCCGAGAGGGCGCCCGGGACCGAGCGCAGACGACCATCGAGCGCGAGTTCGCCCAGGAATACGATCCGTTCGAGGGGCTGTCGAAGCGCGATCTGACCACTTGCAGCCAGGATCCCCACCGCGATCGCCAGATCGAAGGTTGGTCCGATCTTGCGCAGATCGGCAGGTGCCAGGTTGACGGTGATCCGGCGTAGAGGAAAATCGAAACCGGCGTGACGGATCGCGCTCCGGACCCGATCGCGGCTCTCGATGACGCCGACGTCTCCCCGCCCCACGATCTGGAAGACAGGAATTCCGTTGGCCAGGTCGACCTCGACCTCCACGGGAAAGGCTTCGAGCCCCCACCATCCCACGGTCTGGACGACTGCGACCATGCATCACCTCCCTGTTATGATATAAAGATGTATTATATCATATAAAATCATTGTAGAATGGCACGGGCAACCAGCTCCTGCGCGGGAGACGCGAAATGACCGGCAAGTTATGGTTGATGTTCCAGGCGGACCCCCGGCTCGTACTGGGAGGCGTCCCCACGCTCCCCGATGAGGCGCCTGACCTGCCCCCGGACCTCGGGGAGGAACTGCCCGTCTTCGAGGCCGGCAAACGCCTCTTCCGCATCAACGCAGCCGAGACCGACGAGGTCTCGCGCCACCTGCAGCGTGCTCGAGGATGGCTCCAGGCGCACCAGGACATCCCCCCGCGCGCAGCAGCATGCCAAGGCGAGACCTTCCCCGGAAGCGCCCTCGACGAACTTCTCGGCGTCGCCCACCCAGGCGAACTCTGGATCGACGCCATCATTCATCATGATCTGCGAACCCATCTGACCTTCGGGGCCTGTCAGGATACACCCATCGGACCGGCCTACCGGTTGGGGGAGGCGCCGGACCACCTGCCTCCGATCCCCCTCGTGGGACGAGAGGCCGCCATCCAGGAATTAATGGGCTTCTGGCGGTCCACCGCGAGGGGGGCTTCGACATGGGTCCATCTCTCGGGCCCGGCCGGGATCGGCAAGACCCGGTTGATGAACCATGTGCTCGATACGATCGGCCCCTTGGCGCGGGTCATCCGGACCCGGTGTCACCTGGATAGCCAGTCTCGGCCACTCGAACTGGTCACGCAGATCGTCCGCGCCCTGAGTGATGACCCGATCCACGATCTGGAAGGTAGACGGGAGGAAGGTCAAGCTCTGGCCAGCATGCTCGGTCTGATCCCGCCACCCTCGGGCCTTGCGCCGAGCCACCGTCGCTTCATGGGCTTCCGTGCCCTGCATCGGTGGTTACGAGACAGCCACCGCCAAGCGCCCCGGATCCTGGTCATCGAGGACACGCACTGGATCGACACCGAATCCCGGGACTGGTTCCAGGCATGGCTGCAAGATATGGACGCCGGGGAAGAGAACCTGCCCATCCTCGTTCTTTCGAGCGCGCGCACGCCGATGCGGGACCTGTGTCCTGGCCGATTCCGCTTCGCACACCTGGAACGCGCTCTCACGCCGCTGGATCATGAGCAGTTGCGCCCCCTGGCTCTCCGACACCCTGCCCCATCTCCCTCCTGCCATGCAGGAATCCCTGCTGGAACGCTCGGGCGGAAATCCCCTGCATCTCCAGGAGCTGGTCCGGCTGGCCCGGTTACGGGGAGAGGACCTCACCCGGGGAGAGAGCATCCCGGACGAAGTCCGCTGGGATCTGGAAAGCCGTCTGGACCTGTTACCCCCTGCGGCCAGGCCCCTGCTAGAGGCCGCCTCGATGGTGGGTATGCGGTTCGAACGGGATCTCGTGAATGCCCTGATGATCGAGCCCATCGCCAGCGAGATATGGGATACCCTCGTGAATCGAGGGCTGCTGGAACGATTGCCCGGTCTGCCCGTCCGATTCGCGTTCGCCCACCCCCTGTTCCTCGAGATCGTCCGCGATCGCCTCGAACCGGAACGACGACGGGTCTGGCATACGCGGATCGCAACCGAGCTGTGGACCTCGCAGGGCGAGATGGAACGCGTGGCCGAACATCTGGTCATGGGAAACCCGACGGCCTACGGCATGGACATCCTGCTCACGGCAGCCCGAGACGCGATCGGCCGATCCTCGTGGCGCACGGGCCGGACGTTCCTGCTGGCGGCTCTCGCCCAGTCCATCGAGGGTACACCCTCATCGCTCTGGCTGGACCTGGTGGAACTCGGATTGTGGCTGGGTGAATGGGAAGAATCGGGACGGATCCTGGACACCCTGCCGATCCCGGTGGAATCCGACGAGTGGCTCCGGCGCGGGATCCTGCTCTCTCGCCACCTCGAAGGCCGAGGCCGGCTCCGGGAAGCTCACGAATTCCTGGCCGGGATGCAATCGGATCCGCGTGCGACCGACCCCACGCGCCAGGCCCGCCTGGTCCTGCAACGTGCGCGCGTCGCCCTCCGTCTCGGAGACTGGGACCAGGTCGAATCTCTGACGGGCGCCATCCGGAGTGCCCGTCCAGCCCTCACGACCGAGGAACAGGGACACCGGGCGAGCCTGCTTGGAAACCTGGCCTACCACCGGGGCCAGCTCGACCAGGCTCTCGAGCTTCACCGGGAGGCCCTGCGTCACCGGACGGCGGTTCTCGATCTCGGTGGTTGCGCGGGGAGCTGGATCAATCTGGGCACGTGCACCTTCGAGCTGGGTGACTGGGACGAGAGCCAGCGATGCTTCGCGCAGGCCCGCGAGCTGGCGGAGCGAACGGGGGAGGTCTGGCTACGGTCCCTGGTCCTGAACAACGAGGGGCACCTGGCCCTGAATCGCGGCCATCTCGTGGAAGCCGAACGGGCCTACCGGGAAGCCTTCGCCCTGAAACAGCGGTTACACGAGCCGGCAGGAGAGGCGATCGCGCTGGCCAATCTCGCCCTGGTCGCCTGGAGGCGCGGACATCTTGCCGAAGCGGAAGGCTGCGTCGACGAGGCCGTTTCCCTCCTTGAACGCTCGGAGCACCTC
>JBEIFE010000151.1:0-5178 GCA_040382575.1 Candidatus Sericytochromatia bacterium | reverse complement strand
GAACATCGCAGTCAAGCTGGCAGGGGTCTTCACCCTGCTGTGCCTGTCTCTGCTGGTTCTCGTCGCGCTGATCGCCACGGTCATCACCGGCAACGGCATCGAGATGGAGGCACACAAGCGCCTCGACAACGATGTTCAGGTCACCATTCACACTTTCGACTACTTTGCCCAGGATGCTCTGGCCTCGGCCCAGATTCTCGCTGCCAACCCGCAGGTCGTCCGGTATGCCATGACGCGCTCGGCTCCGGCTGATCGGGCCGTTCGAGACCTGATGGGACAGCTTCCCCCTCATCGACTCGTGCGGGTGTTCGACCAGTCAGGCCGACTGGTTCTCGAACGTGGCATCCACGGCATTCCGCCCTCCGTGCAGGGCTCGGGAATCGCGCTTGCCCTTGCGGACGAGACGGTCCGCGGCATCGAACCCATCGACACCCGAGGCCTGGCCATTCGAGGCATCGCACCGATCCATCGGGGTTCCGAGGTCATCGGAGCGGTACTGGTCGGTTCCTGGCTCGATCAGCCATTCGTCGAGCAGATCCGCAGCATCACGGGGATCGAGGTCGGAATTGCGGCCGGTGACTCGCGGAGCAACCGCTGGCTGGCCCAGACCATCCAGGATGAGCATGGGAGACCGATCGACGGTGAAGTCCCGCTCGAGGTCGTCCAGAAAATCCGAGCCATGGGAACCTACCGATCGGAAACCGTCCGGTTCGGTGAAAATGCTTACCTGAGCGCATTTGCTCCGCTATTTGGCGACTACGGCCAGTTCGTGGGCTTGCTTTACGTGGGCATGCCCCGGGAGCCCCTCACCGATCTGACGCGACGATCGCAGCTCATCATTCTGGGCCTAGCGGTGATCGGGGCGATCGCCGCCAGCCTGCTGGCTGCCATGCTCGCTCGGACCATCACCAATCCCATCCGACAGATGGTCGATCAGGCCTCTGCCATTGCGCACGGTCGTCTGGACGGGCGTCTCGCGATTGACACGGGAGACGAACTCGAACAGCTGGCGCAGGCCTTCAACCAGATGGCCGCTTCGCTGTCCGTCATGAAGATCGAGGATCAGAATTGCAATCCGCTGACACGCCTGCCCGGCAACCGGAGCATCGAGGCCGAGGTGGCGCGGCGCCTGCACGAACCCGACAATCTGGCCGTCCTTTACGTCGACCTCGACCATTTCAAGGCATATAACGATAAGTTCGGTTTCGAAGCGGGTGACCGGATCATTCAGTACACGGCAGCCACGCTCCTGCATGCCATCCAGATCGTGGACCACCCGGAGGACTACCTGGGACACATCGGGGGAGACGACTTCATCGTGGTGACGACCCCGCACGCGGCAGAGCGCCTCGGCCAGGAAATCATCCGTCTGTTCGATGCAGAACTCCCGGGATTCTATCCGGAGGAAGACCGTAAGCGCGGCTACATCGTGGCCCTGGACCGCCGTGGCGTCCGGCAACATTTCCCACTCGTCACGCTGTCGATCGCCATCGTGACGAACGAAAGACGTCAAATCCGAGATTTCCTGGAGCTGGCCAGCGTCGCTGCCGAGGTCAAGAAGTATGCCAAGAGCATCGAGGGTTCCAGCGTGGCCCGCGACAGGCGCCTGGACCGTACAGGACCGCTGAGCCTCGGTACGACCACGATTCTCTGATCGCGGATCCTGTGCGGGTATCCGGATTCTCATGACCGAGGCGGGACCCTTTCGGATCCCGCCTCGTGGCAAGGTGAAATGGAACGAAGGTTAGCCGGCTGACGGTGTTTCGACCGGCATGGGCGTTGCCTGGGCAAACATGTAACCCGTGCCACGTGCCGTCAGAATCATCTCGGGCGAGCTGGGATCGTCCTCAAGTTTCGAACGCAGACGCGAGATATGCACGTCGACAACCCGCGTATCGCTATACTGGCTGAGCCTGTAACCCCAGACCTGGTGCAAGATCTCGGAACGCGAGTAGGCTCGGCCCGAATTCATGGCCAGCAATTCGAGAAGGTTGAACTCCATCTCGGTGAGCTTGACCTTCTTGCCATCCTTGAGGACCTGACGCTTACCCGAATCGATGACCAATTTGTCGATACGAAGACTGGCCTGCTTGGCCACATCCGTATGCGTACGACGTAGAACGGCCTTGATCCGGGCCTCGAGTTCGCGAGGGCTGAACGGCTTGACGACGTAATCGTCCGCACCGAGTTCGAGGGCGGCAATCCGGTCGGTGATATCCCCCTTGGCCGTCAGCATGATGATGGGCGTCATCATGGTCTTCCGGATTTCTCGACAGACCTCGAAACCATCGACGCGAGGCATCATGATATCCAGGACGATCAGATCGGGAGTCAGAGAAAGGGCCTTGTCGAGTGCTTCCTGACCGTCTGCGGCCGTGACGACCTCGTAACCGGCCAATTTCAAACGCGTCTCGACGATCTGGCGAATACTCGCCTCATCGTCGACTACCAGAATTTTCTCTTTGTCCATCGAGCACCCACCGTTTCAGGAAGCGGTTTCAGCACCAGAATCCCCATCGAATCGGGTTGAACCGGCTCACTGAGCATTCTTACAAAATATTAAGTTACAATGTAACACACTACAGCTTGGCGCGCAAACCCAGTTCGAAAGCCTGGGTCACGGATGCCAGATCCGACGAACCGAAAGCCCGGACACGCCCGAAGACCCCGACGAACGGGATGAACGAGAAATGCACGGCTGCCGAGCCAAGCAAGAGAGGCTTGAAATCTACTCCCGAGGCGGCCCCGAGGGAAGCCTCGGCCTCGATCGGCAAAAGGATGGGCGAGAAGGTTGCATCCAGACGTACTTGCCCCATGTGCTGCAGATCGCTGGACACGGTCAGAAGGGACTGCCCAAGATAACCGGCACCGATCTTCGCGGAGATCATGGGGAGAAAAGACAGTTCCTTGCGAAGAAGACCTTCCATGACCCTGGTTTGCCCCGAGGGCACGCCAATCCAGGCAGCTGACGCATCGATTCCCAGGAAATCGACCGCTCCTCCCAGCCCCGTCACGAACTCTGACTGACGACCGTTGACAGGTCCCGAAAGAAACCCACCTCCGGCGGTGGCGGACACGCTCCCCAGAAATGGGATGGCCATCGCGGGGGCCGCGAATGACGTGGCAGCAATGATTCCAGCCAGGGAAAACAGGTACCGGCGAAGCATGAGACGATCCCTCCAGCAAGGTGAATGTTGAACAAGGGGATTGTAACGGATTGTCACCAGGGGGGCGAGGGGGATGAAACCAACGCCCCGGGAAGGAAGCTGACCTGGAGGCGCCGGATTTGCCATCGACTCCAGGTCCGAGCGGCGATAGACCAGAACATCGTGGCGGGATCCTGAAGGATGAACTCATCGATTGCATGATCCATCCAGACGAGCCGCCCCGTGAGACCTTCGTGAACGCGGATCTCCGAGCCCAGCGATACACGATCTCCCTCCCCCGAAACGAATCCTACGATCTGTCCCGTCACCAGCCATCGAGCTCGAACTTTACGGGAAATCCCGGCAGTCCAGACCGGGCTCAGATTGCGCCCCGGGCGCGGGAAGATGGAAGTGGTTGCCAGAACCACACCTCCCGCTTTTGCCCCATCTCGCAAGGCCTTTTCGATGGACGTGGAAAAGCCAGAATGTGTCGCATCGTGGAACCCCACGAGAACGATGGCCTCACCTCGCGCATCCGCATCAGAAGGCAGAGAGGCCTCACGGTCTCGTCGTTCCTGATGCGGACGGGCCAGACAAGCAGACAGACAGAGGCTCAGGACGAGTAGCGCGCGAACCGAGCGGAAACTCCGCATGTCACGCACGCCGGAGAACCTCTATGGGATCGAGCCGAATAGCCCTCCGGGCAGGAAGCAGGGAGAAAAGCAGACCGAGTGCCATGGCCGATACCCCGGTCATGACGAAATCGAGGAGTTCCATCCGGACAGGCAGGTTCGCGATGTAATAGACATCGGAGGGCAGAGAAAGAGGGAAAAGCCCCAGTGCCAAGGAAAGCAAAAATCCTGAAATCAGACCAAGGACCGTGCCAACGATCGTGATGAGCGATCCCTCCATCAGGACCAGTCGACCCGCCATTGCACCACTGGCACCCATGGCCCTCAGGATGGCCAGGTCACGACTCTGCTCGAGAACCCATAGCACGAGCGTGTTGGCAGCGCCCAGAGTCGCCACCACGATGATGAACAATACGACCAGAAACACGACGCGCTTTTCGGTAGCTAGCGCACCGAGCAGAGGGCGGTTCTGGGTAGTCCATGGACGCACCGAGCCTGGCAACAGACGCTGGAGGGAAGTGGCGATCCTGGGGGCCTCGAAGGGATCCCGTAGACGCACGTCGAGACCGGTCACGCGTTCGCCCAGGCCCATGACACGCCGAGCAGTGGGAAGATCCAGGAGAACGAGGTGAGAATCGAGTTCATACAACCCGGACTCGAAAAAACCGGATACCCGCAGAGAGACTCGCCGGGCAAGTCCCGTGACCAGGACGATCTGATCCCCCCTTGAAAGGCCGCGCAATCGCGCGAGTTCGATCCCCACCAGGACCCCCTGGCCATCTTTGGTACCGGATGTCGCACCGGAAATGACGGCCTTCCGATAAAGCGGATCGACCACCAGACGGTCGGAGGGAACCCCCTGGATCAGAACACCGGATACGCGGCTCCCCCGGACCAACAAAGCCTGTCCCGAGACGTATGGCCAGACGCGCTCGACACCGGGGACCGATGTCACCCGATCGCGCCACTCAGGCCAAGGACCGACACCCGCACTGACCGGATCGGTGAGCGCGATGTGAGGTGAGGTCCCCAGGATCTTGGTGACGAGGTCATGCTCGAAACCGTTGGTCAAACTGAGGGCCGTCGTCAGGATGCCCACACCGACGGCCACCCCTGCCACGAGCAAGACAGCCTGTCTCCAGCGCGACTGAACGTGACGCCAGGCAAGAAACAGAAGAACGCGCATGGCGCGAATCATACCACGCACTCCGCCCACGAGCCGATCACCCGAGAGCGGAGACATCGTTTCTCAGAACCGCTCGAGGAGGACCGGCGTTTTCCGATCGGCGAGATGAACGGTATCGATGAAACGAATCTGGCCCGTGGCAGCTCCCATCACCAGAGAATAGGTCCGGTGGCCAGCACCGAAGTATCGCACACCGTGAAGGATGTCCCCTTCG
>JBEIFE010000150.1:0-5193 GCA_040382575.1 Candidatus Sericytochromatia bacterium | reverse complement strand
CCGGAACATCGGTTCTTGCTGGCGCACGAACACGGGTTCGCCGCTCAGGCGGTAGCGCGAGGGGATCCTTGTCGGCGTGGACTCCGGTGATCACGAATACGCTCAAGGGGTAATGGGTGATCCGGAAACCGGGCTTCGTGCGCCCCTCGTGAGGGGCGGACACGTCTGACATGTTCAGGGAATCACGCTGGACCACCAGCACGAGCGGACCCCAGTTCCAGAACTCGACGGGCATGGAACCGGAGAAAAGGGCGGGCATGCCGGGGCTTGAAAAGGGGTCGAGCCGGACGGCCACCACGGGGTCAGCCCTCTTCCATCGCGAGGCCAAACCCGAACCACACGCCCATGCCACTCGGGGGAGGAGTGAAGACCTCGATGAGGGTGGCATGGGCGAGAGGCATCGCGGCGAGCCACTCGCCGGGCTTCATGTCGAAGAGACGCTCTTCAGGATCGTCCTCCTCGTCATATTCTTCGTCGTCGTTTTCCGCATCGTCATCGTCCGATTCACCTTCATCGCCTTCGAGCCCGAAGGCAGCCTCGAAGGCGGGCGAGCGGTAGGCGAATCCCTCGCTCGTGTAGAAAAAAACCTGATGCTCGCAGGGTTCTCCGAGTTCGCCCCGGTCATGGACGAGGCGGCCGCAGAACATGCAGTACAGGGCCTGCAAGCTGTCGAGGTACTCGATGGTCTGGACGGGCATTTTCACCAGGACATCCTCCATGTGCGCGATCACATCGACCAAGACCAACATTATCTTATTTGTTCATCGATTACCATAAAAAAGCCTTTATCGACGGAGGCTTCCGTCAGAACCGGGCATGATGTCCACGACAGCCCAGGAATCTCATCGGAACCACACCCGGAGTCACCCGTGCACGAAACCCTCATCGACCATTGCCACGCGAAACCCGGGGCCGAGCCGAGCTTTCCCTTCGGCCCCGAGGTGCTCGTGTTCAAGGTGCTGGGCAAGCTCTTCGCCCTGACCCAGCGGCTTGACCCGTGTCCGACGTTCAACCTGAAATGCGACCCCGTACGGGCCGAACTGCTGCGCGCGGCGCATCCGGCCGTGACGCCGGGCTACCACATGAACAAGCGCCACTGGAACACGATCGCCCTGGACGGTTCCCTGCCGGAAGCTTTCCTGCGGGAGATGATCGATCACTCCTACGACCTGGTGGTTGCCTCGCTCACCCGGGCCGAGCGGGAACGTCTGTGCAGCACCCCCTGATTCGCAATGCCGTGCGTGAAACACGACGGTCCGGTTTTTCTTCCGATCATCGAGTGGCCGGAGGATTCCCGCCTCCTCCAGCACATGAATGGCCTTCGAAGAGGCGCAGACTGAAAACGGTGGCATCCTCACTTGCCACCAATCGATCGCGGGTCTCGCTGACGATGGCGTGGAGGCGCCGGGCGGCATCAGGGGTGGGGCAACAGGGGGCAAGGGATACGGGATGAACGCTTGCACGGTCTCGCCTGCCACGATCGTGCGTTCAAGATGACCGGTCTTGCGGACCACGTTCGCCCCCGAAAAAAACGATCGCTGCTTTTGTCTGAGCCACGCTAAGCGATCACTTCGCCTGATTCAACCGGACGCGCGATCGCCCTGATGGCCCAGGTGGCGCTCGATCAGGCGGATCGCTGCCTCGACCCCGTCCTCTTCGGCCATGAGGCTGCCCAGGTGGCATGACCGTCCGGCCATCCCGGTTTCGAACACCCTGGGGGCCTGTTGGTCATGCTGGTGCTTGCCTGGTGGGTCCCCCCCCTCTCGCGGGTGTTCCTTTTCTGGGCGGCATTCATCCTGACCCGGCCATTCGGGGCGACGCTCGGAGACCTGCTCACCAATACCCATGCGAAGGGAGGGCTCGGGTTCGGAACCGTCGGATCCTCTGCCATCCTGGCAGGGCTTTCTGTCTTTCTCGATGGAGGCCAGAAGCCCGGTTCGGTTACGGGTTCACGATGTTCAAGGTGGGGCCCCTGCTGCAGGCGAGCGCACCGTTCCCGTCCGGGGACCCGGCTGAGGAAGTCATCCTTCAAGGGCACTCTGGTCCGGGCCCGGTCTCGACCGGTCAGGCGTGTGCTCGAGAAGCCCCCTGCCCGGGTAGCCCATGGCATGATGAGAGGCGCGTCCTGACCCGGAGGAAGTCGATTGCCCGAGGATGTTCGCTGGAAGCAGCGTCTCGAAAACTACACCCGCGCCCTGGCTCAGCTCACGCGTGCGGTAGACCTGGCCCACCAGCGCCCCCTCACGGAGCTCGAGAACCAGGGCCTCATCCAGGCCTTCGAGTTCGTCCATGAACTCGCGTGGAATGTGCTGAAGGACTACCTTGAATATGAGGGTATCGTGGGGCTGGTGGGGTCACGGAGCACCGTGCGGGAGGCTTTCAAGCGGGGGATCATCGCGGATGGCGAGGTCTGGTTGGACATGATCGCGAAGCGCAACCTATCCAACCAGACCTATCATCCCGGCGTGGCCACGGACCTCGGATCCACCATCCTGCAACGGTATCATCCAGAGTTTCTGGAGTTGCGGGGGACCCTGAAGGGCAAAATCGAATCGTGACGCCCTTCGGTTTGCCCGTGGATACCACCGACACGATCGTCCGCATTCTCGCGAGGCATCCGGACGTCGAGCGGGCAGTGCTGTAAGGATCCAGGGCACTCGGGCGGCATCGTCGAGGTTCGGACATTGACCTGGTGCTGGAGGGGGAGGCCCTGACTCTCGAGGACCTCGCGGCGATCGCCGGGGAGCTCGAGGAGTCGTCCATTCCCTACACCGTGGATCTCTCCGTGTGGCACCTTCTCGATCATGAGCCTCTCCGGGATCATATCCGCCGGGTGGGGAAAGCCCTTTTCGATCGCCGAGTTCGAGACAGAAGCGACAGCGCATCGGAACGACCTTGAAGGCTTCCGTCAGGACCGAACCGGGCAGGTGTTCAAGGTGTACGCGATCGCCCCGGAACATCTCCCACGCTAGAAATACCGCTCGAGCCACCGGGCCTCGCTCGCCTCGAGGGGCCGGGCCGAGAGCCCCGTGGCCATGGCGATCGCCGGGGCAAAACGCTGGTTCTCCTCCGGTACGACCTCGAAGCCGACGCGGGCATAGAGGGCCGGATCCACTTCCGAGAACAGCAGGAACCGCGTGTCCAGGTCCTGCTCGCGCAGCATGGCCATGACCGCGCGCAGCAGACGCGAAGCGTGTCCCTCTCCGCGGCGGTCCGGCCGCGTGGCCACCGAGGCGATGCCGACCACACCCCGCTGGAAGCGCAAGGTGTTGCAGTTCGCCACGAGATCCCCCTCGATCGTCTCGAGGCCATAACGCATGCCACGCAGGTGGTGCCGAGACTGCCCGTAGCTGGCCAGGAACGCGTCCATCGGGCGCCCCTTGCCCCACGCGTCGTACCCGAAGGTCAGGACGGTCGGCTCGTCTTCCGGCATGACGATCCGCACCCGAGCCACGGGTTCGAAGCGTGGCTCGCCGGAGGGCAGGGTCTCGTGGAACATCCCGGACGGGCGGACCCAGGCGACCTCAGGCGTGTCATACAGGCACAGGTAGCGCTCCAGGCGATCGCCCGTCTCGCTGTGGACGGCCGGGCCGAGCCCCAGGTAAAGCTGCCCCTTCACATGGCGATACAGGGTCCACACAGTCCCGCCTTCCCCTTCCGTCCAAACACGGCCCACGCGCTCCGCGCTCGCTCGAGCATCATGAGGCCCGGAGCCCGTCGAATCCAGCTTACCCAACGGTGGAAGCCCCACCCGTCCCCTGGTACGATCGCGGACATGATCCATCTCGAGGACGCCACCCTGGCCTTCCCCACCCGTACCGTCCTGCAGGACGCGAGCTGGCACGTCGCCCCGGGCGATCGCGTCGGCCTGGTCGGCGCCAACGGCGCGGGCAAGAGTACCTTGTTGAAGATCCTGCTCGGACAGACGGGTCTCGACACCGGCCGGACTCGCCTGCGCCCCGGAGCCCGGATCGGATACCTGGCCCAGGATCTGCCCGGGCTGCAGGGGCGGACGCTGCAGGCCGAGATGTGGACGGCGTTCGAGGCCATCGTGACTCAGCAGGACGAGCTGGACGAACTGGCGCGCGCCCTGCAGCACGAAACCGACCCGGCCCGGCAAGAAGCCCTGGCGCGTGACCAGGCCCGAGCAACCGAACGCTTCGAGGCGATGGGCGGCTACGAGGCCGAGGCGCAGATCGGTAAGGTCGTGGCGGGCCTGGGGTTCTCCGAGGCCGACCGGAGCCGGCTCGTCGAGACCTTCTCGGGCGGCTGGCAGATGCGCGTGAACCTGGCGCGGCTGCTGCTGCAGAAGCCCGAGATCCTGCTACTGGACGAGCCAACGAACCACCTGGACATCGAGGCGATCGAGTGGCTGGAAACCTACCTGGGGGACTACCCCGGGACGGTGGTCGTGATCTCGCATGACCGACGCTTCCTCGACCGGGTCGTCACGCGCATCACCGAGCTCGACCAGGCGAAACTCGAGGACTACCCCGGCAGCTACAGCCAGTACCTCGAGCAGCGCGTGGAGCGGCGGTCAGCGCGGCAGGCCGCCTTCGACCGCCAGCAGCGCGAGCTCGGGCGTCAGCAGGCGTACATCGAGCGGTTCCGGGCCTCCGCGACGCGTTCCACGCAGGCCAAGTCGCGCGAGAAACAGCTGGCCAAGATCGAGCGCCTGGAGGCCCCGAAGGACTCGGCGACGGTCCGGTTCCAGTTTCCGCCCGCGCCACCGAGTGGCCAGTCCGTCATGATCGCGGCGGGGCTCGCCCGAGGGTTCAGGGAGAAAAAACTGTTCCATGGACTGGACCTCAAGCTCGAGCGTGGAGACCGGCTCGCGCTGGTGGGGCCCAACGGATGCGGCAAGTCGACGCTGATCCGGCTCCTCGCCGGCATCGACCGGCCCGATGACGGTGAGGTCGTGCTGGGTTACCAGGTCAAGATGGCGTACTACGCGCAGCAGCAGGCCGATCAGCTCGACGAGAGCCGGACGGTCCTCGACGAGGCATACCGGGCCAACGAGGACTGGACGCTCGAGCGGGTGCGCGGGCTGCTCGCGCGATTCCTGTTCACGCAGGACGACGTCATGAAGACGGTCTCGAAGCTCTCGGGGGGCGAGCGAGCACGCCTGTGTCTCGCGCGGATGCTCATGCGGCCAGCCAACTTGCTCCTGCTCGACGAGCCGACCAACCACCT
>JBEIFE010000149.1:0-5196 GCA_040382575.1 Candidatus Sericytochromatia bacterium | reverse complement strand
CGGTTGCAACGGGGGCTTTCGTCGCGGCGTCCACGAGTGCACGTGCCGCGGCTTCATCCACGTATTCGTTCACCGCGAAGCTACCGTCGGCGTTGCGGTACTGCTGGTGTAGGCCGGCCTTCATCTTGAAGGCCAGGATCGCCTCGGCCGTCGCGTCGTCGAAGCTGCCCGACGCCGCCACCGGATGGCCAGCTTTTCCGAGCAGGTTCTGGAGCTGGAGCAGGGTCTCCCGGTCCGATGTGTCGGGGCCGATCGCGTTCTGCTGACGGTACGCCTCGATCTCGGCCGTGAAGATCCGAGCGTTTTCCGCCGTGTCCAGCAGCCCCCGCTCACGCAGAACCTGTCCGAGTTCGCCGTCTGCACTTGCCGGAGCCGCCGGCGTGGCAGGCTGTACAGGGGCCGGGGGCTGAGCGGGTGCCACCGGAGTCGAGGCTTCCGCAGCCGGAAGCTGCAACTTCATGCCGGGGAAGAGGCGATTGGGATCCGTCCCGATCATGCCACGGTTGAGATCGTAGATTTCACGCCACCGGTTGGCATCGCCCAGCTCCCGCTGCGCGATGCGCGTGAGCGATTCGTCGCGACCGACGGTGTGGGTGCGGGGTGCTGCTTGCCGTCCGGGGCTGGCCGGTGCGGCCGGTGGAACGGTCCGGGTCGCGGTCTCCGGGCTCGCGGGTCCAGGGGTGGCTGGACGAGATTCCGGTGGATTCGCGCTCCCCGCAGAGGGCGGGATTGCTGCCGGGGGAGCTTCCGCTGCCGGAGCGGATGGCGTGCCAGGCGGGATCGGGGTGTCCACCGTGAGTGCGCGGTCGATATCCGCCTGACTCAGGCCTGCCTGGACGAGCGTCTTGCCTGCCTCTGCGAGCTTGTTCTCGAGGGCCTCGGCCTGGGGCCCCTCGAGATCGCGAGCCGCTGCACGGGCCTCGCCGACGAGCGTGGTGTAGGTATCGAGCAGCGCCTGGCGACTGGTCTGCAGAGTCTCGGGAGTCTTCGCCTCGCGCAGGGCGAGGATCCCCTCGACCAGCTTCGCGATTCCCCGATCGATCGAGGTGGCGGGACGGGGCGATGGAGTGTCGGCACCGGCCGCCTGGGCCTTCTTCACGAGAGCCTGGACGTCCGCGTCGGCAAGCCCTTGCTCCGAGAGGCTGCGGGCGATCTCGGACATCTGTTCTTCGACGTCTTTCGTGGCATCGGCGTGAGCCAGACCGTACCGGGTGAGCATCGTGATCGCGCTCGCGGCGGACATTTCGAGATCCTTGCGGGCGGTAGCCTTCGCTTCGGGGGAACTCGCGTCCTGGTGGTCCTTCAGGGCCTTCTCGAGCACATCGAGTGTCGCGTTGACTTCGGCACCCGTGATGGAAGCGGCACCCGGATCCGGTTTCGGCTCTGCTTTGCCGGCCGCATCGGAAGGCGCCGGAGCATCCTCCTTGCCCCTCTCGATCGATGCGCCGGGACGTGCCGCGTCGCTGGTTTCCGCCTTGCGAGCAACCTGCTCGTCCAGCTTCTCCTTCGACCGCGTCACGAGCGCCTGGAGTTCGGCCTGCGAGAAGCCCGCCTCGGCGAGGGCCTTCCCGATGTCCGCCATCTGGGCCTGGATCTGTTCGCGACTTCCGGGGTTGGCAGCAGCGAATGCCGACAGCGCGATGAGCGTCGCTTCGGCCTCGGCTTCGAGGGCCTCGCGGGCCTTCGCCTTCTCCCCGGGAGTGGAGGCCTTGCCTGAATCTTCGATGGCTTGCTCGAGCGCGTCCAGGCGGTTGTTGACATCGGCGGCCGTCACCTTCGGCAGGTTCGAAGGATCAGCTGCGGAGCCAGCTTTTTCGCGCGCAGCCTCGAGCATCGCCCGTGCGGTGGTCTCGTCGACATACTCGTTGATGGCGGGCTTCCCGCTCGCCAGCTTGTAGGACTGCGTGATGCCTTGCTTCTGCTTGAAGTCGATCACGGCGAGGCTGGTGGTCTCGTCGAACTGTCCGCTGGGCTCGACATCATAGCCGAGTTGCCGCAACAGACTCTGGAGTTCTTTCACGTCTTCCGGGCTGCCGGCGTCCGGGCCAATCGCGTTCTCGGCATAGCCTGAGACTTCCTTTCGGAAGGCTTCGAGGTTCTCGGGGGTTTCGAGGATACCGAACCGGTCGGCCGCGAGGTCGTCGCTGGGCGGGAGGTCGCGCACGCCTTCGAGGCGGCCGAGGCCCCCCAGAGCGAGCGCTGGCTTCAGGAGACCACCCTGGAACGGCAAGGAGGCGACTTCCCCGATGGTCATGTTGGGCAGTCGTCCGATCACCTCGCCGGCACCCTGGATGGTCCGGCGGACGGCCTCGGCCGGGATCTCCCATGTGCGCCGGATGGGCATGTCACCGATGTGCCGGATGCCCTGTCCGACGTTCCGGGCGCCCTCGCGGATGACCCGGCTGGCTTCAGAAGCGGCCTTGCCGGCGACCTTGAACGGGTAGGTCGCGACGGCGCCGACGGCAGCAGGGATCTCGCGGATCTTGAGATCGCCGATGTGGCGAATCGCATTTCCGATTCCGCTACCGACCTCGCCGATGCTTCCTGCTGCTTCCCGGAGGGGACGGGTCACGAAGTTCGTTCGCTGGAATTGCCCGGAGACGGTCGCCGGGTTCGTGAGCAGGCTCTTGGTACTGGGACGCAGGGTGTTGGCGAGGGTGGATACGGCATCGTCCGTGGCGCGCAGGCCCAGTCGTTCGGCGATGAAGGTCCGGGCCTCGGCCAGAGCGGCCTTCGAGGACATCCCCGAGCCGCGGGCCTGCTTGAAGACCTCGTCGGCCACGTTGAGCACCTTCTGGCCCTCGGTCAGGGGCATGTCGAGGGCCTTGAGGACGTCCTTGGCACCGTTGGTCAGCTTGACGGGCAGATCGTAGGCTGCAGACAGGCCGCGCACGGAGCGGGCAGATTCACCGGCCGCCCGGGTAGCCGTTCCGGTGGAAACGCCGGCTGCGCGCAGCAGGAGGGAATTGGAATGCTCGACCAGCTTGGTCATGGACATCACGGTGCGGGTGCCGCTGGCCCCCACCACGGCCACGCGCTGGGCATTGGCAGCCATCGTGGCGTAGCGAACGGCTCGTGACACGCCCTTTTCGGTGCCACTTGCCGCCAGCTGAGCCGACTTCTGGAGAATCCGGGCGAACTGTTCGAGCTTGGCGGCCTCTCCCATCGCGCCGACGAGCTTGAGGGCGCCCGCCTTCTCGACGGCGGCCATGGCCTGGGTGGTCAGACGCCCCGAGAGCTCCGCGCCCTTGCCGGCGAGTTCGGCCCCCTTGCCTACCCGGGCCGCCGTCTTGCCACCGCCCAGGATGCCCTTGGCCGCGCCTCCGATCTGGGAGGGACCTATGAACAGCGACCCGATCTCCACGATTCCCCGACCGATTGCCAGGCCGGGACGCCCCTCGTTCAGAGCCATCTTGTAGGGGTTCACCATGGCGCTCACGAGTTCGCCGGGGTGGGTGAGGACGTGTCCGATTCCCTTGAGGGTCTGGATGGGGTGCGTGATCGCGGTGAAGATGCCCGAGATCATGTCGCCGATCGCCTGGCCACCGCCGACGAAGACGTCGCCGACATGGCCGAACAGGCCGCGCCCCTCGGCTGGCGCTTCGGGTGGAAGGGAGCCTCCCGGTGGGAAAGAGCTCCCGGGTGGAAGGGTCGTTCCGGGTGAGGGCTCCTGCATCTCTTCGGGATCGGGTAAATGACCGGGCAGTCGGGGATCGGGAAGGGATCCGCCCGGGCGGATGGACGAGATGTTGGACATGGCTCCCTCCTCGACGCGACTGCGTCTCCCCGTTCTTCCAGGACGGGTGATCGGACCATTAAGAAACGATCAAGATCCAGACCGTATTGTCCTGGTTATACCCGTGTCGTCCGGGAGACTGACGCGGCCCGGGGGTGCAGTCGAGGTAAGATTGGTCCAACCTTGCGTTAAGGCTGTCCGTCCTCGCATCCCTGGCTGCTCGAGGTGTCGCTCACCAGGTGCTCGAATCGCCGACCACCACCTTGGCTCCCATGGCGAGAAGCCCTTCGCGCTGGATCAAGTACTGTCCGTGCAGGCGTCGGATGACGTGTTCGGGAACCTGGCGATCCCGGCCGGCGTTCCGGGTCAGGCAGACCTCGAGCGGGGTGTCGAAGAGGATGTACTGGATGCCATAGCCCAGATCGCTCAGCTGGATCTGTAACGCGTCGCGAAAAACGGGGGAGAGGTTGGTGTCCGACAGAACCACGTCCAGTCCGGCGAGAGCCGCCTCCCTCAGCCGTGCATCCCGGTGAGCCAGGACCTCGTCGATACGGGACTGGTCCGTCGCATCTCCGAGAACCATCAACCTGAAATCATCCAGATTCAGATCGACGGTACCGGTCGGCAGGCAACGTTTCACCCAGGTGGTCTTGCCCGCTCCGGGGGGCCCTATCGTCATGAGGGCCAGCATGGAGTCATCCGTATCTGCCCTCGTCCATCCAGGTCTCGAGGTCCGCGAGGCGGGACTGTATTCCGGCTTGGGTTAAGCACTCGGCCCTCCAGAACGTGTCCGGCATGGTTCGAAATTAACACGATGGAAGTCCTGCACTGCACGTGCACGGCAGTTCATGGTCGGTTCATAAGAAAGCGGGTGCCGTCCGACAGGACGACACCCGCACGATCAGGCCGGTCGATGCCCCCTCACTCGGTGGGTGCCGTCTCCGTGGCCGAACTGGCCGTGGGCTGTGTCGTGGTCTGGGCGGCCGGATCAGGCGTCTGGCCCGTAGCCTCTGCCGCTGCGTCCCCGTTCGGCTTGGCTGCTGCCGCCTTGGTCGCCGACTCCACCAGACTCTTGGCAGTGGCTTCATCCACGTATTCGTTGACGGCGAAGGTTCCGTCCGCGTTGCGGTAGGTCTGGTGAATGCCCTCGCGCAGCTTGAACGCGATCACGGCGTTCGCCGTGGCCTCGTCGAAGCTTCCCGTGGAGGTCACAGGGAATCCGGCTGCGCCAAGCAGAGTCTGGAGGCGCTTCAGAGCTTCGGCGTCCGTGGTATCGGGGCCAAGCGCCTGGGTTTTTCTGTAGCTCTCGATCTCGGCCATGAAGAGGCGTGCATTGACCTGCGTGCCCAGGAGGCGACGCTCCTGGAGCAGGCGAGCGATCTCGCCCTCGGCAAGCGGTTCTGCCTGGGCTGGTGGGGTCTGAGCCGCGGGAGTGGTGGGCCGAGCCTGGGCTGGTGGGG
>JBEIFE010000148.1:0-5199 GCA_040382575.1 Candidatus Sericytochromatia bacterium | reverse complement strand
CTGGTGATGTGAAAGGCATCGTCCGTGGCGGCGTAGCCCACCAGTTCGGCCCAGATGGTCGCACCGCGTGCTTTGGCGTGATCGAGAGTCTCGAGGACCAGCACGGCGGCCCCCTCGCCCATCACGAAGCCATTGCGGTCGGCATCGAAAGGGCGACTGGCCCGGGTGGGGTCGCCCGAGGCATGTCCGGGGCTCAGGGCCTTGGCTGCCGCGAATCCCGCTATCCCGATGGGGGTGATGGTCGATTCCGCCCCGCCGGCGAGCATGATATCCGCTTCGCCCCGTTGCAAGGTTCGCAGGCCTTCGCCGATCGCATGGGCCCCCGAGGCGCAGGCCGTCACGTGGCACATGTTCGGGCCACGGGCGCCCAGCTGGATCGCGACGTTGCCAGCGGCCATGTTCGCGATGACGGTCGGTATGAAGAAGGGACTGATCCGTCCGGGGCCCCGGTCACGGAGTTTGAGGATCTCTTCCTCGAGCACGTCGAGGCCACCCATGCCCGACCCGACGAAGACCCCCACGCGGTCCGGATCCAGGGTGGACATGTCGAGGCCACTCGACGTCCAGGCTTCCAGGGCAGCGGCCACCGCGAACTGGCTGAACCGGGCCATGCGCTTCGCATCTTTGCGGTCCATGTGGCCTGCCGGGTCGAAGTCTTCGACCGTCCCTGCGAAGGTGACGGGCATCCCCGCCTCGGCAAGCCGTGGGACGGTCCGGATACCGCTCCGTCCCGCCTTCAGGGCGTCCCAGGTGGCCTCCACCCCCACCCCGAGCGGGGTGATGGCTCCGAGGCCCGTGACGACGACGCGCGTGCGCATGAGGTTCCTTTCATGACACGTCGGGGGGACCAGCCCAAGGCCCGTCCCCCCGCTCGAATGCCCGGTCGGATCAGGCGGGCTGGTGGTTGAGGATGTAGTCGACGGCCGCCTTGACCGTGGTGATCTTCTCGGCTTCTTCCTCGGGGATGTCGACGTCGAAGGCCTCTTCCAGCTGCATGACCAGTTCGACGGTGTCGAGGGAATCGGCGCCCAGATCCTCGGTGAACGAGGCCTCGAGCTTCACCTCGCCGGCATCGACGCCGAGATGCTCGACGACGACCTTCTTCACCTTCTCGAAGACTTCGGTTTCATTCATGATGCGATGTTTCCTCCAGGGTCAGGGATTCAGGCCCCCGTCGATGGTGAGGACCTGGCCAGTGATGTAGCGGTTGCGGGTAGCCAGGAATACGGCCAGGTCGGCCACTTCCTCGCAGGTTCCGAACCGTCCGAGCGGGATCTGGTCGAGGTAGGCCGCACGGGCCTTCTCCGAGAGCTGTTCGGTCATGTCGGACTCGATGAAGCCCGGAGCGATGGCGTTCACCAGGATGCCCCGGGACCCGACCTCTGCCGCGAGTGACTTCGTGAGACCCACCAGGCCGGCCTTCGAGGCCGCGTAGTTCGCCTGAGCGGCATTGTCCATGTCGCCGACGATGCTTCCGATGTTGATGATGTGGCCGGCCTTCTGGCGCAGCATCGTGCGAATGGCCGCCTTGCAGGTCAGGAAGGCCGAACGCAGATTCGTGTTGATGACATCGTCCCAGTGCGCCTCGGACATCCGGAGCAAGAGCATGTCCCGCGTGATCCCGGCGTTGTTGACCAGGACATGGACGGGGCCGCCCCATTGCTGGGCGGTGTCGAAAAGCCGCTCGACGTCCCAGGCCCGGGAGACGTCGGCCTGAATGGCCATCGCCGTTCCACCGGCCTCTGAGATCTCGTCGACGCAATCCTGGGCCGCGGCTTCGTTCCCCTTGAAGTTCACGGCGACCTTGTAGCCTTCCTGCGCGAAAGACACGGCGATGGCCCTTCCGATTCCGCGGGAGCCACCGGTCACGATGGCCAGGGTGCTATTTTTGGCTTCGTTCGACATGCCTTCCAGAATTCACGTGTGAAACGGTCTTGATGCGTGCATGGTAGCACGCGACCGCGATCGCGTCAGGAACGGAGCGAGGCGATCGCCTCGGCGAGACGTTCCGGGGTGTCCGTCGAGTGCGGATTCAGGCTCCGGTCGAGGCGCTTGACGAGGCCCGACAGGACGCGACCCGAACCCATCTCGGTCCATGACGAGACGCCAGACTCCCGGATCGCACGCATGCTGTCGGCCCAGCGCACGCGGCTGGCGAGCTGTTGCGAGAGTTTTGCCGGGATTTCGGGGGCCTCCCGGGTGAATTGGGCATCGACGTTTGTCACCACGGGGATCCGCGGCGACTGCCAGGGCACCGCATGGAGGGCCTCCGCGAGCGGAGCTCCGGCCACCTCCATCAGGGGAGAATGGAAGGCTCCCGAGACCGTGAGAGGGACGACGCGCTTCGCACCGGCCTCGCGGGCCCGGTCGCAGGCCTCGAGGACGCCGGCAGGCGTGCCCGACAGGACCAGCTGGTCCGCCGAGTTGTCATTCGCGACGACAACCGTTTCCTGGCATGACTGGCAGATCGACTCGAGTGTCTCGAGCGGTAATCCCAGGACAGCGGCCATCGTTCCGGTCTCTGCCCTCGCCATCAGCTGTCCGCGGCGTGCCACGAGGTCCAGAGCCTGATCGAACTCCAGGGCGCCTGCGGCCCACAGGGCGCTGTACTCGCCGAGCGAGTGACCCGCCACGACGTCCGGCTCGGGGCCGCCCAGCGATCGCCACGCCTCGACGGTCGCGGCCGAGGTCACGAACAGGGCGACCTGGGCGTGCTGCGTCTCGGTCAGCCGGTCCTCGGGGCCTTCCCAGGCCAGCGTTCGAAGATCCCATCCCAGCCGCGCCTCGGCGCGTTCGAAGCAGGCCATGGCCCGCGGGTGGTGCGCGGCCAGTTCACGCCCCATGCCCACGGCCTGCGAGCCCTGCCCCGGAAACAACCAGACCATCCGCATCAGCCTTCACCTCCGGCGGCGACCGGGGGATTGACGAGGCGATCGCGCGGGGGCATCGGGGTGTCCGAGGTCCATTCCAGCAACGTGCTGCCCCAGGTCAGACCGGAGCCGAAGCCCACCAGGCAGACCAGGTCCCCCTTGCGGATCCGGCCCTGCTCTACGGCCTCGGCCAGGGCGATCGGGATGGTTCCCGCGCTCGTGTTCGAGAACCGGTCGATGTTGACGATCATCCGTTCCTCGGGGATGCCCAGCCGCTTCGCGGCGGCCTCCATGATCCGGCGGTTGGCCTGGTGCAGGATGATGTGGTCGACCCGATCGAGCGGAACATCGGCCTGCTTCAGCACTTGCTCGATGGCCTGCGGCACGATTTCGACCGCGAAGCGATAGACCTCTCGACCGTTCATGATCACGTGGTGGCGCCCGGCCTCCACGTTCTCGACGGAAGGGGGCACTCGCGAGCCGACGGGGAGCTGGATGAAATCTCCGCCATTGCCGTTGGCCCCCAGGTAGGAAGCGCGGAGGCCCTTCTCCGCGCCGGCCTGGAGAACGACGGCGCCGGCGCCATCGCCGAACAGCACGGCCGTGCGGCGGTCCTTGAAGTTGAGGTACCGCGAGAGCAGGTCCCCGCCCACGACGAGTGCTGTCCGGTACATACCCGTCTGCAGGAATTGCTGGGCGACGGTGATGCCGTACACGAAGCCCGTGCAGGCTGCCTCGAGATCGAAGCAGGCCGCTCGGTGGGCACCGAGACGCGCCTGGATGAGGGCTGCAGAGGCCGGCATGCACATGTCCGGGGTGCTGGTCGCGACGATGATGAGGTCGATCTCGGCAGGGTCGATGGCGGCGTGGGCGATCGCCTGGCGGGCAGCACGTAGACCGAGGTCGGAGAGGGCTTCATCGTCCGCTGCGAACCGGCGCTCGTGAATCCCCGTCATCTCGCGAATCCAGGCATCCGACGTGTCGACCATGCGGGCCATGTCGTCGTTGGTCACGATCCGGTCGGGGGCATCGTAGCCGCAGCCGACGATGCGGACGGGCAGCAGGAACTCGGTCACGAGGGGATCTCCTGGTCAGGCGTTTCTGGGTGGATGGGGCGGGTTGACCGTGCATGCGATGCGCCGGACGTTTCGTCACCCGGTGCGGTCACGGGATCTGGCGGGTGCCGGAAGGTTTCCTCCAGCCGGGGCAGGATTCCTTCCTGGACGGCCCGTCGGGCTACCTCGAGGGCGGATGCGATCGCCGGGGCCCGGCTGGACCCGTGCGCGATGACGCAGACACCGTGTACACCGAGCAGGAGGGCGCCCCCGTGCCGGGCAGGGTCGAGTTCGGCCTTCACACTCCGGAAGACGGGACGCAGGAGCCATGCACCGAGCATGCTCAGGCCTCCTCGGGCTCGGATACCCTCGCGTACGAGATCCCCGAGCCAGTCGGCCATGCCCTCCGCGAGCTTGAGGACGACGTTCCCGACGAAGCCGTCACAGACCACGACGTTCGCGACCCCCCGGGGAAGCGCGCGGGCCTCGACATTGCCGACGAAGTTCAGATCGGGCGCCGTCGCGAGCAGGGGGAAGGCTTCCGTGCTGCGACCGTCCCCCTTGCCCGCTTCCTCACCGATGTTGAGCAGGCCCACCGTGGGGTTCTCGAGGGCGAGGACCGTGCGGGCATAGGCCGTGCCCATCCGGGCGAACTGGACCAGCAGCGGGGGGCGAACGTCGACATTGGCTCCCACGTCGAGCAGGATGGTCGGTGCCGGCCGGGTGGGCAGGACGACGGCGATGGCCGGGCGTTCGATCCCGCGGATCCTGCCGAGCGTCAGGAGTGCAGCCGCCATCGCGCCGCCGGTGGAGCCTGCGGCCACCACGGCATCGGCCCGTCCCTCTCGAACGGCACGCATCGCGACCGTGACCGATGCATCCTTCTTGCGACGGAGCGCGGAAGCGGCCTCGTCCATGTCGAGCGCTTCCGTGGCTTCGCAGATGGAAAGGCGAGCTCGCACCTCGGGTGAGGGCGAACTCGCCGCGATCAGGGGCTCGAGGCGCTGCTCAGGGCCGACGAGGAGAACTTCCAGGTCGGGCTGATGTTCGAGAGCCAGACATGCACCGCGTACGAGCTCATCGGGGGCATGGTCGCCCCCCATGGCATCCAGGGCCACGCGGACTCTGGGCACCGGCGCCAGGCTCGCTTTACTGGGCGACCTGCAGGACCTGCTTGCCGTTGTAGTACCCGCAGGTGCGGCAGACCGTGTGCTGGAGCTTGGGCGAGCCGCAGTTGCTGCACTTGGTCAGGTTGGGAGCAACTGCCTTCCAGT
>JBEIFE010000147.1:0-5209 GCA_040382575.1 Candidatus Sericytochromatia bacterium | reverse complement strand
CCCTCCACGAACTGGCGGCCGTTGAAGCGCAGGAGCCGGGTAGGAGAGATGGTGCGGGTCTCGTAGTTGACGGCCTGACCGGGAATCCTCTCTTTTTCCTGCTGCTTCAGCTCGATCTCGATGCGAAACTTCCGGTGTTCGAGCGCCTCGAACAGGACCTTCCAGCTGGCCGGCTGCAGCGGACCGGGGTCGAGGACGGCCGGATTGCGGACGAAGCGCTGCGGGATCGTGAACAGTTCGACCAGGGGTTCGGGCTTTCTGGGTTCGGGGCCGTCGTAAGGCAGGGCCGCGACCGCAAGTTCCAAGTCTTCGAGCCAGGCGAATCCGGGGCCTTTCGGGTCGATCGCGAGCCGGACCTCGGCCAGGAACTCCCGGAAGGCCAGGACGCGGGCTGGATCCGGTTCACCCGACTCGGTCGCGAGCCCCAGCCAGAGGCCGGGTAGCCATCCTGTCGGTCGGATCCACTCTTCACCATCCAGGTCGAGGCTCTCGAGTGGAGAATCACGCAGGGCCTCGACTGGCTTCTTGCTGGAACCCTTTTCCCTCGGCCATTGGCCCCGGAGGGAGGCCAGGTCGCGGAAGAGGCGCGTGTTGAAGACCTTCACGTGCGATTCGTCTTCCACGTCGAGTTCGTGCCGCTCCCGGAAAGCCCGTGAACCCAGGAGCCGGCGCCGGAGCTGTTCCCGCGAGACCGTCCCCTCGGCAGCCACGATGCTCCAGATGAGGAACAGGTCGAGCATCCGGTCGTGCGAATCACGGTCTTTCAGCATGGCCATCCGAGCGCCCTCCCGCTTCGAGTCCGGTTGTACCCGATATGAAACCAGAGTGTTCGATGGGGTGAAATGGATGCGCAGATGTTACCGGCGGAATCACGATCAGTGGGTTCAGGCGACCAGGTGGGTAAAACGAGCGCGTGTTCGCTTCCGGGATGGCCTGAAACCTTCCAATGTCCCGAGGAAACGGTGTTGACGACCCGTCCGAAATCCAGCTCGCACCCCTTTCGAAGTCACGAGGCCTCTTCCGCGTGGCACCATCTTCCAGTTACCGGGGCCAGCTGGCGCGCGATCGCGGTCGTATACTGGTCACTCCTTTCCGCTGTCATCCTGCTGTTGCCGGTCGGCATGTTACCCGCCGCGTGGTGGATTCCCCTCGTGGGTCCCGTGAGCGGTCTCCTGCTGGGGCGCCTGGCCTTTCCACGTCTGGACAAACGCCCCGCCTACCTCGCCGCTGCCGGATGCTGGTGCCTCTTTCAACTGGGCCTTCGAGCATGGATGGTTCCGATGCCGCCGTCAGGGCCCTTGCCCTGGATCGCGACCTTGCTCTGGCCGCCCTTCGTCGCGTGGTGTTGCGAGCAGGCCATCCTGGCCTCGGCCTTCACGGGCCGCTTCGCGTGGCCCTACCCGGGCGTCCTCGATGACCGGGTCTGGAAACCCGGGAATGGCATGGACGAGGTCGATGAAGCACTCCGCCGCCTGGATGTCGCGGCCCGCCGCGCCAGCATCTTGCAGGCGGGCGAGCAGCCTGGATGGCTCGTGGCCCGACAGAGGCTGGGACTCGCCCTCGATGCGGATCCGGACGATCTCCAGGAAGCGGTGGACCGGCTCCGAGAGGCCAGTCTCGAGAAGCGAGACGGGATGTCCCGGGCCGACTGGGTCGAGGAGCGCCTCGAACTCGAGAGTCTCATCGAGGATGCGCTGGCCCCCGCAGCGCGCGAGGATCTCGAGGTTCCGGATTCCCCGATCGAGGAAGTGATCGCGCGGGCCCTCGAGTCGGAAGACGATACCCGGATCGAGCTAGGGATCCGCTGCCAGGTCCACCGGTCGCCCGCACGGTTGCGCGAGACGATGACCCGTTACCGAGAGGTGGCGACGCGGGCGATCGCTCTTGAAGATCGGTCGGCCCTCCACCTGTGGGGCCTGGGGACCGGGTTCACGTTTCATGCATGGCCCGGAACACCGAGGCCGACCGGGGCTCTCGCCCGGGCATGGGGCTACATGACTCACCACACGGTCAAAGATATCCAGGTCGCCTTCGTGGCAGGGCTTGAAGAGGAAGAGGATAAATCGGGGTGGCTGCTGGGATTTATCTGGGCATTTCATTTGTTTTTATGCTTCATGATGTTTGCTCTGCAGGCTTTCCCTTATGCCATAATTTTAACAATTTTGACGATGCTTATTCCAGTAATACAGATTTTTTGCATTGCAAACCTGCGCAGTGGCGTTAATCACGTCTATGAAAGAGACGATCTCCCGAGGGCGCTGTCTGCCACGGTTTACTGGTTCAATGTCCGGATGTTTTCGATAATTTTGGTAAACTTTATCATTTTATTGTATTTTAATCGGGCCTTTTTGATTCCGGTATTCTCTATGAGTCTCGTATCTTGCATTTATCTGGCAATTGTCTTCAATCGGTTCACGAATGATTCCAGATTCCTTCATTTCATCCTTGCAAGAGGTCATCATTTCAACAAGACGACCTTCGATGCGACGAAGGAGCATGGCGTGGAAACATGGGGCGTTCGATCAGGAGCGAAGCGTGAGATCATCATGCGCACGACCTCATGGACCAATCTTCGGCAACATTTGACCAATCCCTTGCCCTGGTATGCCGTCCCGGAATTGTATGTCCCCTCCCCGGTTCCCGGATTCGAAGGGATCCTCGCCCGCTACGAGGAACTGTCAGGGAAATCGCCCCTGCTAGCCAGTCCGAGCCAATCTGGCGATCGCACCGTATCCCAGGACGATTTCATGAATCTGGCCCTGGAATCCGACGAACCCGCGATCCGGTTGCTCGGATATTGCTGCATGGTCTACCGACAGCCCTCCCGGATCGGGGTCCTGCTGCATCCGCGCGTTTTGTCGTCGAAAGGGCAACCCCTGTCGCCTTTGAAGTTTCGTAATAGGCAGAAAGTAACCGAGGTCATCCCCGCGTTCGCAGACCGCTCGCTCGTGGTCCTTGCTCTGGAATCGGAGAAGCCCGACTGGCTGGATCTGTTCGGTGTGACGGAACGAACCGCCTCGTGAACGCCGCTATCCGGGGCCGGTAGCCTGTTCGGCCTGGGCTCGTTTCGCCCGGGCCACGAGGTCCGAAAGGGAGTCGCCTGTGGGCAACGGAGTCTGGAAGTCGGGGCGGTCACGGCGCAGGTCGGCCAGGGCCTGTTCGAGGGCCTGCGGCTTCTCTGACCACAGACTCAGCCACAGGAAGGTTTCCGCGCCATCGAGGGGAGCCGTCCCGATGAGGATGTTCGGAAACCGCTCGAGGAGCGCACGACGCGTCTCCTCGAGCTCCGCGGTGGGAATCGTGACCTCGAGAACCTGTTCGGAGGCCGACATCTTCAGGGCTTCACGGGCGCCGGGGGGGGCGAGTTCAGCTGCTGGTTCAGCGGGGCCGGCAGGTTGTCGAAGGTGACGCCCTTCTTCGAGGCCGCCTGCATGGAACGCCACTGCTCGGCACTGACGTAGACGGTCTGCGTTTCACCCAGCATGTTCAAGACCTTGAGGGGACGGTTCTGGAGCTTCTGAGGATCGGCCGAGGACATCCCCGAGGCGACCCCCGCGACCGCGCCGAGCACGCTGCCAGCCGTAACACCGACGAGGGCACCGACGCCGAGCACCGTGGCACCGGCGACACCCCCCGCCACGGCACCGGCTGCCGCGCCGCCCATCCCGCGATTCAGAACCCGACCGATCATGCCCCGTTCGACATCGAGCGGTCTTTGCGAACTCTGAACTCGGTTGATGGACATGACGATCTGCCCTCCGCGTATGCCAGCCTGGTTCTCTTGTTCCTCGGACGGCGGTGGCTCAAACACCCGCACCCGGATACGGGAACGAGGTGTTCATAGGCCGTAAGCGTGCGAACCTTGCGCCATTCGCACCGTCCTGACGCTGACGATATACTGGTGAGGGCTCGACGGAGGAGGCGTGGGATGAACAGGTGGATACGTGCCACGGTGGCGGCGACGGCCCTCGTCGGACTGGTCGGATGTCCCGGACGGCTTGGTACCCTGATCGACGCCGGCCTGTCTGGCAAACCTTCTCCGTCTCCAGGCCCGTCCACCTGGTACGAGCCCGTGCCCACCGAGCTCGCGCTGGTGTCCGCCGAGGGGCCGTTCCGGGTCGGTCAGCCCTTCCAGATCACGGCCCGCGTCGTCATCGGAAGCAGCTCGTGCAACCGGTACCGCTCCCTCGAAGCCACGGTGGAGCCCGCCTCCGCGACCATCCGGGTCAGCGCGACGATCGACACCTTGCGTTCCTCGGAAGGGGAGGTGCCTTGCACGATGGATTTCGGGACGCGTCTCGCGACCGTCTCGGTGACGGTTCCCTCGAGCGGCAGCTACCGCATCGAGGCCGAGCGATTCAGTGAGGCGGCGGGTTTCCTGGACGAGACGCCGCGCGCCACGATCGACATCCGCGTGGACTGACACCAGAGAAAACGTCCATGCAGGCCCCGTAAAGGGTCTGCCTGCTGCCGGGCCTTTCTCGGGGCCTGCTCTTCAACAAAAGTTTCGATATCGTTAACGTTTTCTTCAGAATCGTTACATCCTGACCCGCGATATCTTGACATGGATGAACCCCGCTCCCCGCTCGATGACAGGGAAATGGAGCGCACACCATGATCATGGGCTGGATACAGGACACCTTCACGCGATACGGTCGGCTCAAGGTCCCCGCGACCGATGCCAGGGACCTCTCGGTCGTCGAGGTCATTCCCGGGTCCCCCGGAGGCATCCGGCGATCGGTCTACCGTCAGGAAGCGGACAAGCCAACCCGTGAAGCCACCCGGCTGGATCGGGACAGCTGGAAACCCTCGACCGGTCAGGCCGGGCAGGTGTCCTCCTCCCCTGCCGCCGCGAGGACACTCGACATGACGCCTGACGTCGAGCTACGGCCGGGAGACATCGTGGCACGTGGCAACGCGGAATCGCTGCAGACCATGGCCAACGGTGGACTGGCCGTCTCGGTGGAGAAGTTCCTCGAGACCGGTCGATGGGAAGCCCATCGCGCCGATGTCGGTCACGTGGCGATCGCCGGGCGCGACCGGAACGGTCGCATGGGCGTGTACGAGATCTTCGTGGGCAAATCGTTTCCCGATCTGGATCGCCTTCTGCCCGAGAACCTCCGCGGGAAGCCCCACACCTTCGTCCAGTTCCGCTCCGCTAACGCGTTCTTCAATGACGCGCCGGTCGGCTGGATCCGCACAACGATGG
>JBEIFE010000146.1:0-5274 GCA_040382575.1 Candidatus Sericytochromatia bacterium | reverse complement strand
TACTCCTGACGGGCGGAATCGATCTGCCCCGCATGGCGATAGAGCAGAGCCCGCGTCGCGAGGGCCCGAGGATCATCCGGCCATCGCTCCAGGTGGCGGGCCAGGGCGGCCATCGCTTCGGCGCGACGACCGGCTTTCAGGTACGTCTCGGACAGGCGATTCCCCAGCTCGGGCAGGGAATCCAGCACGTGCCATCGGTCCAGGCAGCTCAGGGCCTCATCCCAGGCATCACGGGCGTCATGCTCGTCGAGTGAGCGGGTTGCAGCCTCACGGAATAGCGGCAACAGTTCGTCTCGATCCGGCTCACCCACCGAGAGTTCGAGAGCGCATGCCAGCTGCGCGAAGGCCTCATGGACCCTGTCCATGCCCAGCAAGAGCTGGCCCAGACCGATACGAGGCATGCGATCACCGGGATCGAGGGCGATCGCCTCGCCATAACATGCGACCGCCGCATCGAGATGGCCAAGACCGATCTCCGACAGCGCCAGAGCCTGTCTCGAGAGATTCTGCGACGGATCCTGGCTCAGGACGGCCTGGAAGACCTCACGGGCCTCCTGGAAAAATCCCCCCATGGCCGCGACCTCCCCGTGACGATGCCTCAGGCGGAGATCCGCCGGCGATCGCGAGACCAGGGTCCGCCAGACACCGACCGACTCGGCCCAGCGTTCGGTCCGTGCATAGGCCTCGGCGAGGGCTTCAAGTGCGTCCAGTGCATCGGGATCGACCAACAGGACGAGGTCCCAGAGCGCGATCGCCTCGCCGTCTTGCCCGACCTCTTCACAGGCACGGGCCAGGCGCCGGGCGCTCTCGGCCATGGCCAGGCGTATCCGGGGGGTTGACACCCCTTGCTGGAGAAGGCGCTGTCCACGTTCCCAGACGAGCCGATCGTCCCCCGAGCGATGTGCCAGGACGACCTCGAGTTCGAGCGCCTCGACCATGTCGGGTGTCTCCAGCAGCAACTGCCGGTTCGCATCCAGGGCCGCTCGAAGGTGGCCCGTCTCGAGCAGGCCCTCCACCAGCATCAGCCTCGCCCGCACATTCGACGGGGCCAGCGCGATCGTTTCCTCGAGCAGGGTGCGAGCGCGCACGAGATCTCCGACCCCCTCGAGGGCCCGTGCCCATGCGAGGCGCGCCTCGATGTCCTGCGGCAGCCACTGGACGACCTGCTCCCAGAGCACAAGTTGCTGGCCCGGGTCGGTCACCACCTCGGCGCAGGCCCTGGCCACCTCGGGGGCCATCGACAGCAGCGCCGGCGCCATTTCCCGGCTTGTTGCCGCCACGAGCCACTCCCAGGCATCCTCGGGCCGCCCTGCCGACAGCAGCAGACTCACGCCCTGGAGGGCAAAATCCGGCCGCCCTCCCACCAGGGCACCGTGTTCGAGATATCTCAGGGCCTCCGCATCGCGGCCCGTCCGGAGGCAACAATCGACCGCGATGTCCAGGTCCTGGGAATCGAGGGGACCGATGACCTCTCGCGTCAGGAGCAGCGCATGCGCCCTGTCCCAGTGGCCTGCCCGGTGGTGCGCCCGAAAGGCATGTTCGATCAGCTCGGGGTTCGACGGATCGAGCGCACACGCCCGTTCACGGATGAGCGCGCCAAGCTCCCATTCCTCGGACAGATCGAACCTGCGGGCGATCGCCTCGGCCAGGACGAGAGAAGGCTCCTGCTCGAACAGGCGAAGCGCGGAGTCCGTGTCCGGCAAGTTCCGGACGTAAGCGTCCGCCTCGGCACGCGCCTCGGGATGGTCACGGAATAGACGACCGTGCAGGCGATCGGCCAGGACGCGGTCACCGCGCTCGAGCGCGAGCTCTGCCATGAATCGCTCGGAAGCCCGGGATCGTCCCTGGTATTCGACCCACAGTTCCGCCAGCAGCCAGGCGGCCGATCGATCACCCTGGATGCGGGCGGCCTCGGCGAGCTGATGCGCGACGTAAGCGGCCAGCCAGCGGGCTCTACCGGAGACGAGCACTTCCGGTTGACCGCGGAGGGCTTCCTGGCAGGCGTCTCCGGACTCGGGAAGTTCCCGGCGAAGCTGATGGAGCCGGGCCTGGATCAGCCAGGCGGCAGGCCATTTACCCGGCACGAGCAGCGGCTGGAGCAGCGCTTCGGCTTCCGCGAAGCGATCCTGGCCCATCAGGGCCTCGGCCTTCAGGATGGCAAGGTCGGGATCCAGACTATCGAGGGCCTCCATGCGGATGAGGGCTTCCTGGAGCTCTCCCCTGCTCAGGAGGATCCGGGCAAGGGCCGTCCTGGCCTCCACATCACCCGGATGAGCGGCGAGCAGGCGACGCCAGATGGGCTCGGCACGCTCGGGGTATCCCTCTGCGGTCCAGGTCCGGGCCTCCGTCCGATGGATGCGCTCGAGCAGGGCCCCGGAGCCGGGATACCCTTGTTGAACCAGTGGCTCGATCCGATCACGCGCTGCATCGAAGGCGGCATCACGCAGACATCGCTCTGCCGTCCCGAGCACGGCTTCGGGGTCACCGAAGACCTCGGCCAGCCGTCCGAGCGTCGCATCGGCCTCGGCATGTCGATCGAGGGCCACCAGAACCTCATGCGCCGCCCAGAGTCCCGTGCGATCCAGTTCGATGCCCTCGAGTGGCGGCATGCAAGCAGAAGCCCGTTCGCGATCGCCGAGACGGACGTGGCACCGAGCTTCCCGCAGGTATGCCCGGGCCCCATCTGGAACCCTGCGGCCGTGTTCACGCCAGGCCTCGGCAGCCTGCTCCCACTCACCACGTTCCTCGTGCTGGAGCGCCATCTGGAGGTCCCAGTCGGCCGCGATGAGGGAGGCCTCGGGGTCAGCGGATTCGAGGAGCGGGGCGATATGACGCCGCGCTTCTGGCCAGTCACCACGCTCGGCTGCGATCCGGGCCCGGATGAGGGCCACCAGGGATGGAGAAGTTGACTCCAGCCAGGACACGACGGTTTCAGCCAGATCCGTCCGCCCCTCGGCAAGCGCGAGGCGTGTCCAGCGAGCCAGCAGTTCGAGATGCGCCCCAGGCGCGGCCGCCATGCGACGTACCCATTCCCAGCTGGCCACGAGACCGGTGGTGGCCAGGGCGTCCTCTGCCAGGACAGACAGTGCCTTGTGTGAATCCGGGTCCTGTGCAAGCAACTCATGCGCCAGTGTGAGGGCGGCCGGTTGATCGTGGGTCGCGACCAGCGCTCCGAGAAGTCCCTCCTGAGCCTCTTGCTGCGCGGAACCCAGCGCGATCGCACGGCGCCACAGGGGCAGGGCAAGGGTGGGAGATGCGGCGGATCGGGCAGCGGTCAGCGCGATCTCCTGGGCGCGCTGACGGACCACAGGATCAGCCGGATTCTGCCAGAGCAAGCGCTCGGCCGCCTCGAGTGCAGAGCCCCATTGACCGTCCAATGCCATGATGTCCCGGGCAAGGGCAAGCAATCCGGGATGATCGGGATGACGCGACAGCCCATCGGAGACCCGGGCCAGTGCAAGATCGAGTGCTCCATCTCGTTCGCTTGCGACGATGGATTCAACCCAGATATCTGCGGATGCGGACCCCATGTCGATCGCCCGGTCGAGCCAGACCCGTCGATCGGGCCCGGTCGTGGTCGCCAGGGCATCGACGAGCAGGGCGCGGCGGAGCGGATCGAGGTGAGTGGACACGGGTTCCGGATCGCCGAGAGTCTGCCATGCTTCCTCATGACGTGCCTGATTCCATGCGAGGTGGGCCACGAGTTCGACATCGAGCGCGAGCCAGGCGGGAAGCGGCACGGTTGCCAAAGCCTCAGCCATCCGCCCCGTGGCAAGCCCCGTCCACCCGATGACCGGAAGCAGGCCAGGTACGCCCGCCCCATGTGCACGTAACCAGGCATCGAAGGCCTGACCGGGACGGGAGGCGACCAGCGACCATGCCGCCTCGACCACCATCCAGACCGGGCGATCCGCCTCTATTCTGCCGAGACGCGTGGCACATTCGATGATGCGGTCCACGTCCTCCCGGTGCCGGGCAACCTCGAGGCAGGCGAGTAGCGCCTCGACATCATCCGGATGCTCCTCGAGGATCGCAACCCATTGCTCGTAGGCACCGTCGAGTGGACTGGTCCGTGCGCGTGTTCTTCGCAGGGTATCGAGCAGGGGACGCACGAGGGGGCCCAGGGAGGCATCCGCAGAACAGCGTTCCAGCCAGGGCACCGCCTCGTCAGGCCGCTCGAGACGCAGGAGCGCCGAAGCGAGCGTGGCATGGGCCTCCTCGGGAGCGGTCCGGGAACGGCAGTACACCTCGAGGTGTTGCACGGCACCCTCGAGCCGCCCCTCTGCGAAGGCCATCTCGCCGAGAATCCGCTCGGACTCGATCGAACCTGCCGCCCGTGCGCGCTGTAACCACTCGGAAGCCCGGTTCTCTTCACCGCGTTCCAGAGCCCGACGAGCGAGCGCGACCAGGGTGAACGGCGAGGGTGCGCGCCGTCCCCCGAGCAAAGCCAGGATCTGGTCGAGGATGGCCTGAGGCTCCGAGCCCGCGATGCGCTTCCAGCGATCGAGAGCCCGTTGACTGAGGCTTGCATCGTCCATCGCCCCGCCGAGGTCATAGAGGGCGGCCAGGCCCTCTTCCCCGGACATCTCGAGGCGTCCTGGCAACACGGACATGGCCGTCTTCAGATCGCCTTCTATCCAGGCCCGGACGCCGAGAGCGACGGCGACGCCTTCATCACCGGGGTCGAGCGCCGCGACGTTCTGGAGGGCCTCCATCTGGAGCGTGGCATCTCCTGCTGCCCCTGCCCGGACGGCCAGGTCTCGCCAGCCTTCGAGCCAGGTGGGCTGGAGCACCAGCAGGGCCCTGAGAGGCGCGATCCCTGAAGGACCGGGACACCTGGTGAGCTCGGCGCGGTGCGCCCGGGTGCGGAGGGTGGCATGGCGCTCTTCGGAGGCGTGGCCACCGAGACGGGATTCGAGCCAGCGTATGGCCAGGTCAGGTGCACCGACCCGGATCAAACCCTCGGCCAGTTCGTACGACCATTCGGTCGCGTCGGGTTTCAGCGTGACGGCTTCTTTCCAGACCTGTACCGCGCGTTCCAGGCGACCGGCGTTCGTCAGGGCCCGGGCCAGCATGGCCACGAGAGAGGGGTGACGTGTGACCGCGAGGGACTCGAGCACGGGGACGAGTCGCTCGGGATCCGCATTTCCGAGACGTTCCAGGGCCTCGATCGCCTCGCGCAGCGGAAATTCGTCCGTGACCTGACCCAGATGGATGGCACGAGTAAGCCAGGTAAACACGTCCTCACCCGAGGCGGCGCGGAGCTGACGAGCC
>JBEIFE010000145.1:0-5277 GCA_040382575.1 Candidatus Sericytochromatia bacterium | reverse complement strand
GGGGGCGCGGGCGCGGGGGGCGAGCGCCAGGCGTGCGGCTTATCTTTTCCGTCTGGGGATCGGGGGTGGGGCGGGGGTCGTCATTTACCAAAACACCACCCGCGCCATCGGGTTCGTGACGCGCTGCGGCGCGCCACTTCCAGAACATCCAGCCTTTTTTGTCCTTTGAATGGTCTTTCTCGGGCTCGCGAGGGGGTTCCTTGTCGAGGCGTTTCGTGACGACGGCAGGGCGCCGTGAGGACGAGGCGGCGCGTGGCGCGTCACCGTTCGGGCCTGTGTGCGCGGCCTCGCGGGGGGGCGTCGGAGCGGCCTTGCGTGCGTCTACGCCCCTGGATGGCGTCGGCTCGGCGATCGGGCCGGTCTTGCCTCCGCGCCCAGGTATGGCCTCGGTGATGGCCACGTTCCACTCGTCAAGCGAGGAGGGAGCCATCCGGAGATAGTCATACGCATCGGGAATTCCATCCCCCGCCCAGATCATCTCGAGGGCATCGTAGGCGCGTTCGACGAACCGTTCCTCATTCAAGAAGCCTTGCTGCGGATCCCAGAGGGCCACGGCCATGTTCACCTTGCGTCGCGCCCGCATCGTGGTCGCATCGCCGGTGCCATAGAACTCGTTGCGGATCTGGTTGGCGGCTCGACCCAGGGGGACCCATACCGTTTCGGGGCTCACATTGCCGAGGCAAGCCACGATGATCGACCCGAAGCGGAAGCACACGTCAGGGACCTTGCGGCGTTCGTGGTTGTCCGTCCGGAGCGTCTTGTCCACGACGACGTAGGCCTGCTTCAAGAGTCTTTCCTGGATCAGGTGTGCGTCCCGCGCGGGCACGTGGTCGCTGACCTCCAGCATGACCAGGGCCATCCCGGCCATGTATTCGTTGCCGAGCATGAGGTTGTTTCGGATCGCTTTGAGGGCGTCCGGTAACTCGGGATGCTGACTGAAAGGAAGTTCGCGCATACTCATGTCTTACCCTGGAACGTGTCAAATCTACGCGTGATCGCGGCCCGTAGCATGATATCGGTGTGTCTGCTCCGGTGCCATGGGGTATACTGGCAGCGTCGCGCCCCTCCATCCGGTTCCGCGCCCGGTGGAGCGGACGTGCCGCGAGGAGGCCCGGTTGAAGCTCGATGCTCGCCTGCTCGTGCGGCAGGTCTCGCCGATGCTGGCCGGTCTGCTCGCCGCCATCACTCCATTGGACGCCCGTGCAGCTGTTCAGCCCGGGGTGCTTCGTGTCGGCTTCGTACCCACCGAGAACATGGTCCGGCTGAGCGAGCGCGCCCAGCCTCTGACCCAGGAACTCCGGCGGCAACTGGGGGGGATGCGGGTCGTCCCGTTCGTGGCCTCGGACTACACCGGGGTCATCGAGGCCATGAAGGCACGGAAGATCGATGTGGCCTTCTTCAGTCCCGGAGCATACGTGCTGGCCGAGAAGCAGGCGCGGGCTCGCGCGATTCTCCGGGTCGTCCGGGGCGGGCGCAACATCTTTTATTCGTCGATCATCACCCACCGGGATTCGGGTATCCGGACCCTGTCCGATCTCCGGGGCAAGCGCTTCGCCTTCGGGGATCTGCTGAGTCTGTCGGGGGCTCTGTATCCTCGCCTGATGCTGCTCGACGCCGGTCTGGAACCGAAGCGCGATTTCCGGCAGGTGCGCTGGGCCGGTAGCCACGATCTCGTCGTGCTGGCCGTGCTGCGTCGCGAGGTCGATGCCGGTGCCACCTTCGCCAATGACGATCTGGGCCAGCACGGAGCCTGGCACCAGTTTCTGAAGCGCCCCGAGGAGGTGGCCCAGATCAGGCCGCTCGCCTTCTCGAAGCCTCTTCCCAGTGACAACGTGGCCGTCCGGGACGACCTACCGCCGGACTTCGTGGCGCGCCTGAGAACGGCCTTCCTCGGCATGTCCCGGACCTCCGTCGGTAAGCGACTGCTCTGGGAGCTGTATCATATCGATGGTTTCGTGAATTCCACGCCCCAGGATTATGCCCCCGTTCGCGAGGTATATGACCGGGTCGGTATCGACGTCCGCTAGAGGGTCCGGTCCCACCGCATGAATCAAGCTCCAGAGACGCCTCTCATCGAGGTCCGTGCGCTCCAGAAGGCCTATCGCGCCGATCGCCCGGTCCTTCAGGGCATCGATTGCGCGTTTTCTCCCGGGGAGTTCGTCGGGTTGCTCGGACTTTCGGGTGCGGGAAAGTCGACTTTCCTGCGGTGCCTCAACCGCCTCATCGAACCGACTTCGGGCCAGATCCTGGTGCCTCGGTCGCTCATCCTTCCCGGTTCTCCTGACCACATGGATGTTGTGACGGCCGCCTCCAGGGACCTGAGGGCCTGGCGCCGTCGGGTCGGGATGATCTTCCAGCAATTCAATCTGGTGCGGCGACTCTCGGTGCTCGACAACGTGCTGGCCGGCACGCTGGGAGGCGCGGACCTGCCCAGGATCCTCCTGCGCGCCTTCCCCGAGGCGGAGCGGGACCGGGCCCTTTACAACCTCGAGCGAGTCGGCTTGCTCGATCATGCGTACCGGCGCGCAGATGAACTTTCCGGCGGTCAACAGCAACGCGTGGCGATCGCCCGGGCACTCATGCAGCGTCCGGCCCTCATCCTGGCTGACGAGCCCGTCGCCTCGCTCGACCCCAAACTATCGGCTCAGGTCCTGGCGACGCTGCGACGAATCGCCCAGGAAGATGGCATCACCGTCATCGTGAGCCTTCACGTGCTGGACCTCGCCAGGCAGTACTCCGATCGCCTGCTGGGCTTCCAGAGTGGGCAGGTCGTCTTCAATGGCCGTCCCGAGTCACTCGATGACCTGGCTTACGAGCAGATCTACCGGCGCAACACGCGCGAGCTGGTCCCCTGACGGGAGGTCCGATGTCCACGCTGCCCCTTTCCCGCGGACCCGAGGTCCCCACCCGTCGTCCGGTCGATGTTCGCCCCAGACGTTCCTTCGGCTGGCTTTGGGTGCCCTTGCTGGCTGCGCTGTACTGGGCCTTCGCGGGCGTCCAGTTCAACCTCGGTGAACTCATCGCGGGCATCCCTCAGATGCAGGACTGGCTCCGTCAGAGCCTGCCACCCGACGTCACGACCATCACGGACGGTCAGCGCTACGGCTTTCCGCCCGAGTTCACCTCGGTCTTCCAGCTCAACCCCTTCGCCCAGCTCGACGCGACCCTCGCCGAGATCCGTGAGCGCTGGTGGGCCAACACCTTCCCGCAGACCGTCGTCGGGGCCACGCTCCAGACCATCCAGATGGCGATCGCCGGGACGGTCGTCGCCGTCCCGTTCTCGTTGCCGTTCGCCTTCCTGGCGGCCCGCAACACCTCTCCGCATCCGGCCGTCTACCACACCGTCAAGCTCGTCGTGAACGTCCTCCGCAGCATTCCCGATTTCGCCGTCGGTCTCATGCTCATCACGGCGATCGGCCTCGGCCCCTTCACGGGCACGATGGCCCTCGCCTTCCACACGTGGACGGTACTCATCAAGCTCTTCGCCGAGTCCATCGAGAACATCGACGAGGGCGTCGTCGAGGCCATCCGGGCCACGGGGGCGCCTTACCTGGCCGTCGTCACGTGGGCCGTGATGCCCCAGGTCATCCCTGACCTCATCTCGATGGTGCTCTATCGCTTCGAGACCAACATCCGCTCGGCTTCCGTGCTGGGCCTCATCGGGGCCGGGGGCATCGGATTCCTCATGAAGTCTGACTTCAGCCTGTTCCAGTATCAGCAGGCGGCCACGACGGTCCTCGTGCTCATCGCGCTGGTCATGATCGTCGATTACACCTCGGCGCAGCTCCGCCGCCGGGTTCTCTGACCTCGCACGCCACGCCGTCGCTTTTCGCCCTTCCCGTCGCGATCCTGGCGCTGCTTTTCGCTGGAAGCGTCACCATCCCCTCGTGGCTACCGGGCACCTGCGCCGGGCATGTGCTGGGCGTGCTGCTCGTCGAGGTGCTGGCCTTCGGCTTGCCCCTTGCCATCCTCGTGATCCGTCAGGGGAGGGACGTACTGGCTGATGGGCTTCCCCGGCGTCCGCTGATGTTCGCCTTCGCTCCCGTACTGGGGGTGGGAGCGGCCCTCGTGAGCCTCACGCTCCAGGCCTTCATGCAGGCCCTGACCGGTGTGACCGAGCCGGACGGGATACGTGACCTGCTCGGGACGGCCACCACCGACGAACGCGCACTGGCCGTGCTGACCTTTTGCTTGGTGGCCCCCGTCCTCGAAGAGGCCATCCTCCGGGGCGCTCTGTGTCGCCTCCTCTCGGACAAAGGGAGGCAGGTCTTCGCGGTGCGAGTCTCTACCCTGGTCTTCGTCCTGGTACATCCCGTGCCCCTGGCCTGGCCTACCTACGCATGGCTCGGGGCACTCCTGGCGACCTGGAGATTCGCCGGTGGCGCATGGGGCCCGTGCATCCTCGCGCATGCAGCCTTCAATGCCTGCGCGCTGGCCGTGGCCCTTATCCCGTCTCTTGCTCAGGGGGTCGAGAGGGCAGGAATTCCCGGCCTCTCGCTGACGATCGGGGGGCTTATGGTGGGCATCGTCATGTGGTGGACACTCCGGGCGGAACGGGGCTGACGGCCGGTGGGCTTGAGCGGCAGGGTTCGGACCTCGCGAGCGATGGCCACCAGCAGCAGGGGGACGGGCAGCTCCAGGCGTCCAGCGGCCAGCGCGACGCCACCCGTCACGAGAACCGGAGACTGACCTTCGACGGCCGCGAGGATCGTCTGCCAGACCTGACGGGCCGGGGGAGCCGGTATCCCCCCCTCGACCAGAAATGCCTCGAGACGCGCGAGTATCTCCGTCGAATCGCTTTCCAGCGGGATGGCCAGCACCTGGGATTCTATCCGACCGGCCTCGACCACCAGCCAGACCTCACCCGGGGCTTTGCCCCGGTACCGGATCGCGCACCGACCGGGCTGTTCGAGGAGTCGGGTTTCCACGCGTCCGAGTGCCTGGTTTCGGGCCCAGGTACCGGCCTCGAAGGACTCGAGTTGCGCACCGACCTGCGCCCACGCGGGCTGGACCATCGAGGTGACCAGCATGACTGATCCCCACCATCCGCATGCCCGTGGCATCGAGGCCTCCCGCTTCCGTGACGGCGCCGGGCACAGCATCGCGCCTCCCGCGCCCCGTGGCATCGTCGAGATGGACGGGACCGCGTGATAAAATCCGGAGACCGCCTCGCGAAAGGATCCCCGTTGGCCCGTCACCTCCCGTTGCTCGTCCTGGTGGGAAGCCTGATGGCTTGTGCGCCTGCCCATCGCCTCGTGAGGAGCTGGAACGTCGGGG
>JBEIFE010000144.1:0-5292 GCA_040382575.1 Candidatus Sericytochromatia bacterium | reverse complement strand
TTCCCGGGAAGTCGGCCCTTATCTGGCCCGGCTTCCGGCCGGTGGCGCCAGGGGGGCGACGTCCTCCGGGTCCTGGGGGGCGCTTCCCGCTGTCGTCTCTCTGGTCTGGCTGATATTCCAGGGCTGGCGTGACCCGCGCCTCCGGGCGATCGCATGGCTCGCTCCCTTGGTGATTGCCTTGCAGGGCTGTGCAGGATTCGATCCGGGCATGGCGCACGATGCGTCGCGATTGCATCTGGCGGGAAAGCCCGCGGAGGCGCTTGCCCGTCTGGGGACGGTCAGCCGCGGTCGACCGCCCTGGTGGCAGCACGACCGCGGCTGTTCCCTGTTCGCGCTCGGCCGCCTCGATGAGGCCATCCAGGCCTTCGAACAGGCCGCTGCTGCCCCGGAACGCGATCCGCGCCTGAGGGCTCGTCGCCACTACAACCTGGCGGTGGCCCAGATTCATCGAGGCATGTCCGACCCCGATCCGCGTCCGAGATGGCGGAAGGCAGCATCGAGTCTCGAGCAGGCGCTGACCCTGGATCCTTCCGATGACGACGCCCGTTACAATCTTGAATGGCTACGGCGTCGGCTGGATCGAGGGGGCGGGGCGGGTGGCCCTTCCCGTCCCGACTCGAAGGGCGAAGGACGCTCTGACCGGTCAGAGCCCTCGCTCCCCGAAGACGAGATCCGATCCGCACTCGAGATGCTGGAGCGCGAGGAACGACGCTTCCTGGAATCCCGTGCACGCCCCGATCGGCCGCTGGATCCGTGGGGAATGGACGAACGTCTTCCGACCCGGCCGGACTGGTGAGCGCTTGACGCGGGAAGGCGCACCGGGAATGATCCCGAGCAAGGAGGTGGCCATGGTCTTCAAATATCCTGGCATGGCGCTCGTAGGCGGTCTCGCGTGGGGGATTTCGCTGTCGCCTTCCGAGGCTCGGGCGGCACAGCCACTTCCGACTCCGCCGACCGCGTACCATGCTCACGGGCAGTACGTGGCCCCGGATGCCCCTGACCAGATCGTGCCATTCGATCTGTGGGTCGAACGCTCGCGCGCATGCCTGGAGGTGACCCTTCCAGCCGTGGGCAAGACTTCCGTCCTGGCCACGCGAGGGGTCCGGAACGTGACCTTCGTGGATTCCGTCCAGAAGCTGGCGGTCGAGGCTCCCCCCGAGGCGATGGGGACGCCCGAAGGGATGCCGCCCCTGTCGGACTTCCTCGATCCGGTGACCTGGCGGTCGACCCTCCTGAAGGGGGCCCGGGTCATCTCGAGCCACGAGGTCGTGGCTCACCAGCCCTGTACCGTCCATGAACGGATCGTCTCGGGAGTGCCGGTCCGGGCCTGGATCGCCAATCGTTTCGGCGTGCCCCTCCAGCTGACCAGCCATCCCAAAGGGCGTCCAGGCTTTCGGTTCACCGTTCAGGGGTTTGAACTCGGTGACCAACCCGACCGCCGTTTCGAGGTTCCTGCGGGATATACCCGTCAGGTGGTCGATACGCCCTGAGGTCCGCGAAGCTCTTCGATGGCTTCCCGGACCTGTTGCATCAGGCGGTCCCGGTCGGAGATGGTCAGGTGAGCGGTCTCGATCGGGCGTCCGAATCGCACCCGTACGCGCTGACCGAGGCGCAGGGCCAGCGCATGCTTGGGCAGCACATCCCGCGGACCTGACAGCCCGACCGGCACGATGGGGAGCCCGGCCTGGAGGGCCAGGATGAAGCCGCCCTTCTTGAAGGGCAGGAGCTCACCCGAGGAACTGCGCGTTCCCTCGGGCGCCATCCAGATCGAGATGTTCTGCCGGGTCAGATCTTCAGCCAATCGGAGCGCGGCGATCGCCTGTTCCCGGTTCTTGCGATCGATCGCCACGTAGCCGGATGCCCGCAGGGCAGGCCCGAAAACGGGCACGTTGAACAGTTCGCGCTTGGCGACCATCCGTAGCGTGCCCGGGACCGTCGCGAAGAGGACGGGGATGTCGGCCTGGCTTTCATGGTTGCTCATGAACAGGACGGGACGGTCCCCCGGCAGGTTCTCGGTCCCCTCGATGGAGAGGTCGATCCGGGCCCACTGGACGAATCGTTCTCCCATGTCGCGCATGCGCGCGTCGATGTCCGGATGAGACAGCGTTCCTCTGCGAGCGGCCTTCAGCACCTCGCGACAGTGAAACAGCAGAAGTCCCACCCAGCGCAGGGAAGCGAGGATGCTGGTCCGGGGGGGCGTCACGGTCGCGTCAGTCCTCTTCGATCTCGAGGTCTTCGAGGGGCATGCGCTCGACCAGCGTGAGCAGCTCGTCACGGTACTCTTCGAGGTCCTCGATCGTGGGGGGCGTCTCGCCGGGTTCGACGAGCAGCGCCAGGGCCGACGGATCGTCCTGACAGTGCTCGAGCTCGGCATCGACTTCCTCGACGCGATCCCGGAGCAGATCCAGCAGGATCTCGGCCTCGCGCGTGGTGAGTTGCAACGTGACGTGCGACATGGGGGTGTCCTTTCGACTGGGGCGCGCCCCGATCATAGCAGGTTGCCCCCCGCGGTATCATGACGGCCCGTCCATCCCCCTGATTTCCCGGAGGTCCCCCTTGACCCTCTCGTCGCCCGATCACCTGGAACGGGTCGTCCGTGACATCCTCGAGCCTCGCATCGCGGCGGGCACCGAACTGGGAGTCCAGGTCGCCGTCTACTGGCAGGGAAGCCCCGTGCTCGACCTTGTCCTGGGGTGGGCCGACGTGGCGCGTACCGTACCCGTCACGCTCGACGTCCGTTTTCCGGTCTTCTCTTGCTCCAAGGGAGTGGTCGCGACTCTGGTCCATCGACTCGTCGCACGCGGCTTGCTCGGATGGGACTGGACGGTTGCTCGGGTCTGGCCCGCGTTCGCCGCGGCAGGCAAGGAATCCGTGTCGGTCCGGGATGTCCTGGCCCATGCGGCAGGTCTCTGGGAGGTTCGGCCCGATCTCACCGTGAAAGACCTCGGCGAACGGGAGTCGTTCGCGGCCTGGCTGGCAGCACGACCCGTCGATCGGGCCTGCATGCATGCCTACCACGGGCTCACGTTCGGTTACCTGCTCGTCGAGATCGTCGAACGCGCGACGGGGCAGTCCTTCGAGTCCCTCGTACGCACCGAGGTTCTCGGTCCACTGCGACGAGCGGACCACCGTTTCCGGCGTGCTCCGGGTGAGTCGTGGCCGGTCGCTGAACTGGTCAACGCGCCGCCCACGCGGCGTGTGGCCAGTCTCGATCTGCCCGTGTTTCGCGCCATTCCCCTGTCCGTGGCCCCCATCGCACGCCTCTACAATCGCCCCGAGGTGCAGGCCATCGAGAACCCCGCTGCCGGTCTTTTCACGACGGCAGAGACCCTGGCTCGTCACTATGCGGCCCTGGTCGGTCACGTCGAGGGCGTCCGTTTGCTGGACGAAGCCATCCTGGAAGGCGCAGTGGCGATGGTGCATGCCGAACCGGACCCGGTTCTCGAGCATGCGATCCCGAAGGCACTCGGCTGGTTCCTCGGGGGCCCGGACTCGCCTCTCGGCCCATGGTCGTCGTGCTTCGGTCATCCGGGAGCGGGCGGTTCTCTCGCTCTGGCCGATCGGGACCATCCCTTCGCCTTCGCTTTCGTGCGCAATCGCCTCAGCGCCGGAGCGGGCGAGCCGGATCCTGCGGCCCAGGAGGTGCTCGCCGCCGTAAGGCGATCCCTCGGGATCGGCCATTCCGGCTGAGGGGGTTCATCGGGATCGCCCGGGGAGTGACCGGTATTCCCCTGGTAGCGTCACCTTCCTGGCCTCGTCCATTCGGTGGCAGGAGGCGTGCATGCCCTTCTTTCCGGATCCCGTCCAGTCCTGGGGTTGGCTCGAGCGCCTCATGGATCCCTGGATGCCCGGCTGGCATCTCGAGGGTCGCGAGAACCTCCCCCGCCGGGGGGCCTGGCTCCTGGCCTCGAACCACCTGAGTCCCCTGGACCCTCTGGTCTGGGTAAAAGCGCTCGAGCGGGTTCCACGCTTCGTCGCCGATCCTTGCGTCTTGCGATGGCTGCCCCTCCCCGTGCTCGAGGCGCTCGGAGTGATCGTCTTGCCCCGGGAAGGCGCGCGATTCCCCGTTCTGGTGAGAGAAGCCCGTGATGCGCTCGTCCATGGCGAGTGTGTCGCGATGTTTCCCGAGGGACTCGATGCCTTTCGACGCCCGTGCGGGGCGCGTTTTCACCGCGGGATGGCCGCGCTCTGGGAGCGCGTCGGGCCCTCTCATATCCCGCTGATCCCGGGGGCGCTCATCGCTCGCCAGGCCACCCTCGTCGAGGTTCCAGCTCGCCTCATCGGCTGGCACGACGGTACCCACCTGGTGCTTTCGATTTATCGGGACGTCATGCTGCGTGTCGGGCCCCCCGTGGATCCCCCCGTGCCCTTCGATGTCGAGACGGCCAGGACGGATATGGAGAGGGCCGTAAGAGACCTGCTCGTCAACCTTCCGCCGGTCCCCGGCCCTTCCTGATGGTTCGCCATGGCCCCTGACCCAGGCGCAGGCGAAGGGTCCAGCCTTCCACCGGGACCTGGGGCCGGGTGGCACGACCTTCGACACCCAGGGCTCGCCACCCCACCAGGATCGCTTCCCGGGTCCGGTGACTCGTCCAGGACGCTTGCAAGCGCCACCATGGGGCGACCAGGGAGCTCACCTCGCGGACGAGGTCATCGTCACTCGAGAGAGGGGTCAGGCGCGCGCAGGCCGGGCAACCTCCCGCCATGCTCGTGCAGTCAGGGCAGGCAGGCTGACCGCAGGCCCGGCACGAGGTCCGGTGACTGCGGCAGTGACGGCCCTCGCAACCGGCGCAGCGGAACGGGCGCTGGCCCTTGAGCGGGGTCTGGCATGTGCGGCAGGGTCTGCCGTGGCGGCTGCAGATCATGCCCCGTCCCGATGGATGGGGATGAAGCTCTTGAAGGGTCGCGACCTGTCCACATTCGTCACAGGTGTGCACGCAGGCAGGACAGAGGGGGGCGCCCGTGATGTGGCACCGCTGGATGTCGCGGGTTGCAGGGATCGTCGCGCACGATGCACATGCGACGGCTGTCGGGACGACGCGCGGGCGAGGGGGGGGCGGCGGGGCCTGCCAGCCGGCACAGATGCCACAGGCCCAGGCACCATCGTCGATCCGGAGTCGGCACGTCTCATCGGGGATGCGACCGCACGACGGACAGGCTGGCAAGTGGAGTTCTCGCGTGACCGGCACGTAGCCGACCTCGAGATGGGCCGTCTGCTCGCCGTCGGCGAGTTCGAGGTCATACCACACGATGTCGTAGGTGACGAGCGCGAGGCTGACGAGATGCGATTCC
>JBEIFE010000143.1:0-5300 GCA_040382575.1 Candidatus Sericytochromatia bacterium | reverse complement strand
GATGCGGGTTCCCGAGTCACCATGACATGTATGTACGACCTGAGCGTTCCCGTGGGACTCTACGTCCACATTCCGTTTTGCACCCGCATCTGTCACTACTGCGACTTCGCCTGCTACGCGGGACAGGAAGCCCAGATAGACCGCTATCTGTCAGCGGTTCTCGAAGAGGCCAGTGCGTATCCGCGTGGGCTCGGCGTGCGCACGCTTTATCTGGGAGGGGGGACGCCTTCCGTCCTGTCACCCGCCCAGCTCGAGCGTCTCGTGACGGGGCTGGGCGCTCATCTCGATCTCTCCGGCGTGGAAGAAGCGACCCTCGAGGTGAATCCGCGGTCCGGTGGCCCCAAGCTCTGGGATCGGGCATTGAGCCTGGGTTTCGATCGTTTCAGCGTGGGAGTGCAGGCCTTTCAACCCGATCTGCTCAGGCGCATGGGACGGGACCATGATGTCGAGGACGTCCACCGTACCCTGGATGACCTGCGGGTGGCAGGCGCTCAGGCGATCAGCCTGGACCTCATGTATGGTCTGCCCGGACAGTCTCTCGAGGACTGGCGAGACTCCCTGGAAGTGGCGATCTCGCTTGCCCCCCGGCATCTGTCGGTTTACGGCCTCATTCTCGAGGAGCGGACGGCTTTCGGCCGCTGGTCACGAGAGGGGCGTCTCGAGTTACCCGGTGAAGAACTCGAAGTGGCGATGGGTGACTGGCTGGTCACCCGTGCCGTCGAGGCTGGCTACGAACGCTACGAGATCGGCAGCTTTGCCCGGCCTGGTTACCATGGGCGTCACAATGGCCTTTACTGGAACATGGATCCGTACGTGGGCCTGGGGACGGGAGCTCACTCGTTCTGGCAGGGACGTCGTTACGAAAATCCCCGGGGAATCGGCGAATACCTGTCCGAACCCGTACCTCGCCATCCGGCGGCTGACGTCCTGAGCCCCCGGCAGTTCCAGGAAGAGTTGGCGTTTCTGGGGCTTCGCCGCACCCGCGTGGGGCTGGAGCGCGAGACGTTCCTTCAGCGGACGGGACAGGACCTCGAAGTGGTGTTTCCGGGTGTGGTCGAGCGACTCGTGAGCGCCGGACTGGTCCACGATGACGGCGACCGTCTCGTTCTCACACCGCGCGGGTGCTGGCTATCCAACGAGGTATTCGCCGCTTTTCTCGGATGAGAGACCGACAGATGCGTCCGGTCGGTTCAGCGCACGGGGGCTTCCGCATCGGGAATCCGGGACCCCGCCGTGCCTCGGCCGAGGGCCACGAAGCTCTGGTGGCGTGAACCTCGAGATACCTGGGCGGTAGCTCCGCTCACGGGCGCCTCGACACCGATGAAACCCTTGAGTTCGTGGTCAGACATGGTGATCCAGGTCTCCTGCACGTCCGGGTTCTTCTCGATATTGCGGGGCTGGACATCGGTCCATGCCCCTACCACGGCGGGAGCCGTGCACCCTGCCACGAGAATCAGGCTTGCTGTGAGCCAGAACCGACGTATGTCAGGTTTTCTCGTGACAGCCATGACACCCCCGGGGTAACTTTCATGTCTCCAAGATGTCCATACCCGAATTCAGTACGGCTGTACCGTATTCAGGGCCATCTTGCGAATGCTGATGTGATGAAAGTCACACTGATGGAAAATGGATGTCAAAAACCCCGTTGCATGTAAGCACGTTGCGGCATCACGGACGCTATATACGGATAGATGCCATCCCTGTGTGAGGTTGCCCGTGCTGCTGTCTCTTGAAACCGTCAAGCATCTCGCTCGTCCCCGCCCCCTCCTGACATGGGGACACCTCCTGATGGAATGGAGTCTCGTCCTGGCCGCGATCGCCGTGGTGGCCCGTCATCCGGAACCCTGGGTCATCTTGCTCGCCATGGTCTGGATCGGGGGGCGACAACTCGGATTGCTTGAATTGATGCACGGGTGCATCCACTGGAGCCTGTTCCGGAACAGTCGCCTGAACGACCTCGTCGGGGAGGGGCTGCTCGCATGGCCGCTCTTCGAGGCCATCGAGCCCGCCCGCCAGCGACACCTGGCCCATCATCGGTACCTCAACACCCTCGCTGATCCCGAGTGGGACCCTCGGCCGGAGGGTGAGCCGTCACCTGCGGGGCGGCTTCAGAGACATCTCGTCGAACTGACGGGGCTGGGTTCGCTCCGTCGCGGTCTGCATCGCCTGCGCCATCCGGTTCCGGTCGGTCAGCGCCTCAAGCGTGGCCCACGTGTGCTTCGCGCCCTGGCCTTCGCAACCGTTCTGGGCACGGCTATCGCCACCGGCACGACCGGGTGGCTCCTCCTCTGGATCGTGCCCCGATTCACTTGGGTCCCGTTCGTGCGGAGCCTCCGGGATACCCTCGAGCACTCCGGCATGCATGACCGCGTCCCGGCCCAGCGTACCCGTTCAATCCACGTCGATGTCGTGCTGGCGACCTTCGTCCTGCCGAAACATGCTGGCCTCCACGAGGCGCATCACCTGTATCCCTCCGTGCCGTTTCATGCATTGCCAGTCCTGCAGTCCGCTTTGAGGATGGGCGACGGGGTCCGCGAATCGGAATCCTTCACCATCGCTCTCGGGATCAGGCGACGCGGCCGATCGATCCCGATGACCGAAGGACTCGTGAAGTCAGGGACTCCTCCCATCGCTCCCCGGCCCGCTCAGTTCTCGACCTCGACTGCGAGCTGAGGTCGGGATCAGGAGCTCGAAGCGCGTTCCAGGCGAATGCGGGACTCGTGGCGCCCCAGGCAGTCCACGAGACGGGCAAGCTCGGGTCCGTGTGCCGACCCCGTCAGGGCCAGGCGCGTGGGTAAGAGCACGGCCTTCATCCCCAGCCCGAGATCTCGGGACACGGTCTTGAAATGGCTCTTGAGCGTATCGGAACCTCCGGGGAGTTCCAGGAGGTCGGCCGCTAGCCGCGAACAGACGCGCCGTACGTTCTCCGGTTCGAGGCCGTGGGCTGTCCAGTCGAGACTTCCCGGTGCTGGCGCTTCCCTCAACCAGTTCAGCTGAACCGGCACGTCTGCGAGAGTCTGGCAGGACTCCTGGACGAGGGCGATCGCCTGCTCCAGGTGCTCATCTGGATACGCGGCGAAGGCCGGCTCCAGCCAGGTCCGGGCCCGGTCCCGCAGGTCCCCTGGCGCGAGGCGGCGCATCCAGCTGGCATTCATCCAGGTCAGACGAGCGGTGTCATGAATGGCACCCGCCAGGTGCACCCTCGCCAGATCGAAGTCGCGGATGAGCGACTCCCGGTCCCGGAGTTCCTCGGAATCCGGTGGGGTCCATCCGAGCAGGGCCAGATGGTTGACCACGGCCTCACTCAGGAAGCCTTGCTCGCGCAATTCGCGGATCGAGTTCGCCCCGTGGCGCTTCGAGAGTTTGCTCCGGTCCGGTGCGAGGATCATCGGCAGATGCGCATGGACGGGCGGTGAATGGCCCAGGGCCTCGTGCAGCAGCAGGTGTCGGGGAGTGTTGGCCAGGTGGTCTTCACCCCGGATCACGTGGGTGATCTGCATGCGGGCATCATCCACGACCACGGCCAGATGGTAGGTCGGGGTACCGTCTTGGCGTGCCACGACGAAATCGCCGAGATCCTCGGTCCGGAAGCGGACGGTCCCGCGGACCAAGTCTTCCAGGATCAGTTCTCGATCAGAGGGGACCCGGAACCGCCAGGCGCGGGGCAAGCCGGCATCGTCTCCGGTATGTCGCTCCCGACAGCGGCCGTCGTAGCGGGGGGGAAGCCCCCGGGCCGCTTGATCCGCTCGCTGACGTTCGAGATCGTCCTCGGAGCAACTGCAGGGATAGACGTGGCCGGCGGCTTTCAGGCGTTCGAGCGCGGCATCGTAGTACTCACCGCATGCGGATTGCACGTATGGCGTATGCGGGCCGCCCCGGCCTGGCCCCTCGTCAAGGTCGATACCCAGCCAGCTGAGCGACTCGAGAATGTCCAGGGAAAAGGTGTCCCGGGAGCGTTCGCGATCCGTATCCTCGATCCGGAGGATGAATCGGCCACCGGGCTGCTGCCGAGCCCACAACCAGTTCATCAGGGCTGTTCGGGCATTTCCCAGGTGCAGTTCGCCCGTCGGAGACGGGGCGAACCGGACACGAACCGTCATCGCCGCTTGCGAGGCCGGAAGACGACGGCTTCCACCCGATCGACCCCTGCACCCAGCATGCCGAGTGCGCGCGCCGCCGCCCGGCTCAGATCCAGCATCCGCCCCCGGATATAGGGGCCACGGTCGGTGACGCGCACGAGGATATGTTTACCCGTCCGGGGGTTGTGGACATCGAGGATGGTCCCGAACGGCAACGTCTTGTGCGCCGCAGTGAAGGCGTGCATGTTGAATCGAGAGCCATCGGCGGCGCGGCGACCGTGAAAAAAGCCGCCATACCAGGATGCGAGTCCCACCAGAAGCCCGCGACGGTCATAGCCTCCGCGCGAAACGGCCACCACGCTGGATCGATCGTCGCGGTAGCCACCGCGCTGGACGACCGCAGGTCGGGTCAGAAGCGATGGCTCGGGACGCGAGGGGAGCGCCGTGGCCTCGCCTGTTCCCCCCGTCACGGGGTTCGATGCGGGGAGGCTTCCCGTGGCCGTTGCCACGACGGACATCGCAGATGGGGTGTCCGGTGCGGTCAGGGCCTGGAGCACGTGATCCGTCACGGCCGTCTCGGGCAAGGAGGTGATGCTCGCCGAGGCGGGGATGGTGGCAGGATCAACCACCGAGACCTCTACGACCGTCGAAGCCTGAACTTCAGCATGCTCGCTGGCTCGCGGGGATTCGGGTGTGACCGGGGCGGTGTTCGCTGAAACGATCGGGTGGTCGGCAGGCCTGGAGACCAGGGCTGCCCTGTGATGGTGGAGGGCCAGAACGGAAGGCCCCGCCATCGCCGCACGCAACTGCGTCACGTAGTGCTCGGCGAGTTGCATGGGCGCCGTTCCCTGGCATCGGGCGAACCTGTCGCCAAAGACGAGGACGTCGCGCGTTCCGGCCACGACCGCATATCGGTTTGCACGCTTGACCGCCCGGAGGCTGGTGGCCGATAGTCTACCCTGTTGCCAGTAGTCTGAAAGCCGGTTCGCGACTGCGCTGGCCACCGGACCCTGATCCTCGTCGAAGACCAGAACGGCCTGACCTGCCACCCAGACGCGCGTGGTGTTTTCGCGTCCGTGCGTGGTGTCATACCAGGCGAACGGGGGGGCGGGCTGGTCGCTCCGCTGGTCGGCGAGGACGGGCGACTGCGGGGGGACCTGGGGGGCTGAGAACGCGGGCTGGATGGGCAAAGATGAGGCTGCGAGCATCCAGGCGAATACG
>JBEIFE010000142.1:0-5304 GCA_040382575.1 Candidatus Sericytochromatia bacterium | reverse complement strand
CGATCAGCATCTGCAGGAAATTGAGTTCCTGCTGGGCGGGATCCTCATCGCGACGAACGGTTCCTGCACTGGAGGGCGGAGCATAGGTGATGCCCTGAACCTGGCGTATGGTCACGGCGGCCTCCTTGTCGGGGTATCTCGGATACACCTGTCATGTCGTACCCGAAAAAGGGGTCTTTCACCGTGTCGCAAAACACGGGAAGAAAGACTTAACCGAAGATTTACAATCCAAGGCAGCGATGTGGCGCCCGTCCACGCCTCCATACAGTTTGCATACATCAGCCATCATTGATGCAATCTTAACGTCAGCACCATCTGGATTGACTCGATAACCCATCAGGAACGTCTCGGGATTGCAGGAGGCTCCATGCGCTCGGTTCATCCAGCCAGATTCGCGTTCGCGGCCGTGCTCGCCACGACCCTGACCACGACCACGACCGGGTGCGGCCGGGTGGTGACGGCCCCCATGGAATCAGGTGAGCCCCGGCGCTCGGTCTCGACCCCTTCTGCTTCTCTGCGCCCCTCCTTTCCAGCTGGCGTGGTGGCCACGCGACTCGCTTTCGGACGGGACAGCCTCGAGGTGATGGTCGGTGAGACGACGCGCATCAGCGTCCAGATCACCGGTTCTGACGGTAAGGTCTATACCGATCCGCGCCTCGTCTCCTGGAGCCTGAGCGATGCGGCCGCTGCCACCATCGACGAGACGGGGACGATCGTTCCACTGAGCCAGCGTGCGACGATGGTTCGTGGCCGCGTGGGTGACCAGTCCGCCGAGTTCACGCTCATCGTGAAACCCGCCCAGTTCACCTGGCAGCAGGTCCAGTCCCCCACGGTGGCCGACCTGTACACGGCCCGTCTCGTCAGCCCCCAGGATGGCTGGGCTGCCGGGGCAGGCGGGGCGATGGTCCGCTACTTCAACGGCACCTGGCAGGCCATGAACTATCCCATCCCGGCCACCACCACCTGGCGTGGCTTGGATTTTGCAAGCCCCGGATCCGGCTGGCTCGTCGGGACCCAGAGTGAAGGCCAGGCCGCGCTCGCCATGGTCTGGCGCCAGGGAACCTGGTACCCCACTCCCGTCAACCAGTCGGGGCGCCTCCACGCGGTTGCGGCCGTCAACGAGACCCTGGCATGGGCAGGTGGACAGGACGCGCAGGGCAAGGTCCTCCTGACTCGCTGGAACGGTCAGGGCTGGGTGCGCGACCTGAGCTATCAGGGTAAGGGCGTGCTCAACGCGATCCAGATGTTCGGTAACGATGGCTGGGCAGTCGGTTCAGATGGATCGGATGCTCTGATTCTTCACCACGATGCGTCTGGCTGGAAACGGGTGAGTCTCCCGCCCCTGTTCGGCACGCTGAGTTCCAGCCGGCTCGAGGGCCTGTGTTTTCTCAATGCCCAGCAGGGCTATGCCGTGGGCAGCAAAACGAATCTTGCCGGGGTCGAAAAAGGGCTGATCCTTCGCTACGAGGGACGCAGCAACGATCTCGTCAACCTGTCGAGCTGGAAGGATCTCGATGCAGCCAGTGGCGCCACGCGCTACCTTGACCAGGTCCCGTTGCACGGGATGGCCCTCCTCGAGGGGACGAATGGATGGCTCATCGGCTCGGTCGTCAAACCCAATCGCATGGCCGATCCGTCCACCTGGGCGGGGGGGACGGTGCAGGACGTCTATGGCAACTTGCTCCGTTTCAACGGGGTCTCCTATGACATCGATCCCGGCACCCAGGCGTACAACCTCGCCCGCGACTTCACGGCCATTCACGTGCTGCCTGACGGAAACGGCGTGATCGCCGGGCGCAGAGGCTACCTCATGCTCCGGGCCTTCGACTGGCGGAACATCCGGACGGGTGCTCCCGTCCAGAATGGCGGTTCAACGCTGGCCGGCGGAAACGGTTCGGGACCACTCTGATGCGTCGCGAGTAGCCGGCAGCCCTCTCCCGTGGTCACGTGCTAACATCGGCCTGGAGCGGGGGGGGGACAGCCAGATGCGTATCGGGATCTTCGGTGACATCCACGGCGACCTCGATCCCCTCCAGCGGATCCTCGAAGCGCTTGACCGAGAGGCACTGGATGCGTGGGTCTGCACGGGTGACCTGGTGGTCCATGGCGACGAGCCCGAGGCCTGTGTCCGCATCTTCCGGGACCGCCCTCACATTCGCTGCGTGAAGGGCAACCATGATCATGGTGCGTCCACCGACGAGCAAGATCTCTCCGGTCTGAAGTTCTTCAGCCGTGCCGCCCATCGACATACCGTGGAGACCCGGGAACGTCTCACTCCCGAGAGTGTCTCCTATCTGCGTGGGCTACCCGATACCCTGACCATCGCCGATGCCACGGTGACACACGCCACGCTGCGCAGCCGCTTCGAACTGCTCAACAACGTCTTCACGATCGAGCAAATGTTTAGCGACATGACGACACCCGTTCTCTTTGCAGGACACTCGCACCGGAGCCTCGTCCATCGTCTCGACGGCGGACGGGTAGCGACTTTCCGCCCCCTCATCACGGGCAGACCCGTGAAAATCGGAGACGGTGTCCCGACCATCATCAACGTGGGCAACACGGCGCAACTGCTGTATGACCGACTCCCCCCGGTGTACGTCGTCTATGACACCGAGGCTCGGGAGGTGACGTTCACGGAATTATCATTCCTCGATTGAATCGTTCACGAGAGGCGGGGACCAACCCGATTCCATTGGCCACGGGACGTTCTTGCCCGTCGGTGGGGCGGTTCAATACCTGACCATCGACAACCAGGGTGGAGGACCCCCCCCCGTCGAAATTCAGCGCATCCTCGGCTCCCAGACCGATGAGGAAATCTGCAAGCTCCTCGAGCGAGAGGCCTACGGCATCGACCTCCCGACCCTCGGCCACAACCAGCAACCACGTTTGCCGTCTCGTGGTGGCGACGGCCGTGCGGGGTGCGAGCGAACGAGCGACGTCGGGGCGAAAGCGCTCCTCGACGGACCCGACCTGCACCTTACCCTGCACGACGAGGCGGGGACCGCCACCCAGAGCGTGAGGAAAGGGAGCCAGCAGACGGTCGAGGGTAGGCAGGAACCGGACCGTTTCACCGAGTTCCAGGCGAGGCAGCAGATAATCCACGGGAAGCCCTTGGGCCGAAACGACCATCCCCCCCTCGGGAATGGCGCAATCGCCGCTGGCACGCTCCACCACGTGACCAGAGGCATCGATGGCCCACTCCTCGGCACCGGGGACAGGAGGCGTACCGGTCCGGAATCCATGACGATCGTTGAAGACCACCACCTGGTCACCGGCGCGAGGCTGGTTGAAACCGTCAACCGCCAATGACGTGCCGTCCCGGAACTGGAGCCCGCCACCGAAGGCGACCCGCCCGATGGCGGGCGTCCGCGCCGTTCCTCCGAACGCCAGAGCTGTCCGCGCGAACAATGGACCGGACAGGACGTCGCCATCGACCCGCACAAGACCGAGACTCTGGCCCTTTCCCCCGAAAAAAGTGGCATTGATCGCGACCCGGGCACCCGCTTCGCGAGCCAGACGACTGACGGTCGCAAGCCCCCTGGAGCCGCTACCTCGTCGCGGAGGCAGCAACGGACGAGGCACCAGGGATGACGAGGCAGGGTTCCATTCCACCACCCAGACACGACCGGGACGCGGGGCGACTCTTACCCACGTCTCGAGCGTCAGACCGGGATCCAGATCCCTCGATGCCACGAGGGACCAGGGATCGGCCTCGAGAGCCCTCGGAAGGTCTGATGGCGCAGAGCGAAAAATCGGCTCGATGGAATCCGAAGCCACCTCCGTCGAACCGGTCGACATCGGGCGATCCACCGATCGGCTGGCCACGGGCGTAACGACACCTGGTTGCACCGCCTCTGCAACGAGAGGAAGCACCAGACCGGGGGTGAACAGGGCTGACAAGGAGGTCAATAGGAGGAGACTCTCGAACCGAGACATCTAGGGAAGGACGGACAGCACGGTCTCGGAGCGTTCGACGCGATGAACCCTGGCCCCGACGGCCACGAGTTTGGCCTCGATGCACTCGTAACCGCGATCGATGTGGCCAAGATTCCCCACGTGCGTGGAGCCTCGCGCCACCATGCCAGCGAGGATCATGGCAGCACCGGCACGCAGGTCCGTGGCCTTCACGGGGGCCCCGGTCAATGCCGGAACTCCCTGGACCACGGCCACGTTGCCTTCGGTCTTGATCTGGGCGCCCATGCGAATGAGTTCATCGACGTGCAGGAAGCGGTTCTCGAAGACCATCTCGGATACGACGGAAGTGCCCGGCACGGTCGCCAGGAACGTCATCATCTGGGCCTGCATGTCGGTGGGAAAACCCGGATAAGGCATCGTCCGGACATCGACAGGCTTCAAGGGCCCCTCGACATGAACCCGCGCAGCCTGATCGCCGATGGGGGTGATGGTGACGCCAGCTTCCTGAAGCTTCGCCACGACCGCGTGCAAGTGATCCAGGCGTACGCCTTCGATGATGAGGTCGCCCCTCGTGATGGCAGCCGCCACCATGAACGTCCCTGCCTCGATGCGGTCAGGAATGATGCGATGATGCCCGCCGCCCAGCCTGGTGACACCCTCGATCACGATGGACTGGGAACCGGCACCCTGGACCCGGGCACCGATCGTGTTCAGGAAGTCGGCGAGATCGACAATCTCGGGTTCCTGGGCGCAGTTCTCGATGACCGTCGTACCTTCAGCCAGACAGGCAGCCATCATGAGCGTTTCGGTCGCTCCAACGCTCGGGAAGTCGAGATAGATGTTGCCACCGACGAGCTTGTCAGCAATGGCCTCCACGTATCCATGCTCGATCGTCACCTTGGCACCGAGAGAACGCAGTCCCTTGAGGTGAAGGTCGACAGGCCGAGAGCCGATCGTACAGCCGCCAGGAAGGGGGATGCGCGCCCGCCCCAGACGCGCCAGGATGGGACCGATGGCGAAAAAGGCTGCGCGCATCTTGGTGACGAGTTCGTACGGCGCCGTATAGTTGCAAAGGCCGGCGGCATTGACACGCCAGGTCTGAGGGCCGGTCGATTCGACGTCTACACCCAGGGTCCGGAGCACATCCGCGATGAGATGGACGTCCGTCAACTCGGGTACGTTCGAGATGTGGCAGTCCGCCGTGGACAGCAAGGTGGCAGCCAGAATGGGCAATGCCGAATTCTTGGCTCCGCTGACGGGAATGGTCCCGCGCAGCGGGATCCCACCGTCGATGATCAGCCGGCTGCTGCCCATGTCACCCTCCTCGTGCGGCTTCGGTTCTGAAGGCTCTTGCATCATCCATGTTGAACGTTGTCCGTGATGGGT
>JBEIFE010000141.1:0-5324 GCA_040382575.1 Candidatus Sericytochromatia bacterium | reverse complement strand
GCAAGCGTCCCGTTCACAGACCATGTCGCTGTCACTGGCGCCGCTGTTCAGGAGACCCTCGTGAACGGCTGGTGGTCCCGGACGGAACAGGAAGGCACGCGTCCCGTGCTCCTGATTGCGGTCCTCATGTCCACGACGCTCTGGACCTTCGTGGCCTTCCTGCCCCGCATGGAGTCCGATCAGCGCAAGTGGATCCTTCCCATCAAGGTCTTCGATGGCAACGGTTCGGTCTCCCGGGTCACGCAGCCCAGGACCGCCGAGGTCGTCCTCACGGGACCTCGTGGCTTGCTGGCGAGGGTCCAGGAGGGGGATGTGTCCCTCCGGGTCGAGATGCCGGCAGGCAGTGCCGCCGGAGAGATGGCGCGCATCCTGGTGGAGGCACCACCGGGAATGATCCGCAGCGAGGTCACACCCGCGGAGGTCCGGGTGGTGACCGAATGAGAAACCGAGGCCTGGTCAAACCGGGCAGACAGGAGAACGCATGATGCCCAGCTCGAAAACCGCATCCCTCCAGGGCCGGTGGACTGGCGTGGATCTCGATCGCCTTCCCCGCCATGTCGCGGTCATCATGGATGGCAACCGTCGCTGGGCGCTTCGCCAGTTGCTGCCCGGGATCCAGGGGCATCGGGCAGGTGTCGGGACGATGCGTGAACTGGTCAAGGCCTGCTGTGAGCTCGGTATCCCGCATCTCACGGTCTATGCCTTTTCTACCGAGAACTGGAAGCGTTCGCAGGACGAGGTGGGCTATCTCTGGGCGCTGTTCCAGGAAGTGATCGAGCACGAGGTCGAGGAGCTTGACGCGCAGGGTGTCCGGATGCGATTCATCGGCGAGATCGATGAGCTCGCGCCCAGAATCCAGTCCGTCATCGCCCAGGCAGAATCGCGCACGGCAGCCAATGCCAGGCTCACCCTGAACATCGCACTCAACTACGGCGGTCGGCGCGAGATCCTCGAGGTCACCCGTGCGGTGGCCAGAGCTGCGAGCGCGGGACAGATCGATATCGATTCCCTCGATGAGGCGACTCTTGCGCGATTCTTCTACACGGCGGGCCAGCCAGACCCCGATCTGCTCATTCGCACCAGCGGTGAGATGCGGCTCAGCAATTATCTGCTCTGGCAGCTCGCCTACACCGAGATCCACGTGACGGAGACGCTGTGGCCAGACTTCCGTCACGATGACCTCCGCGAAGCCCTCCTTGCCTTCCAGCGGCGCGATCGTCGCTTTGGCGCCCAGTCGCGCTGATGCCCCAGGCGCCTTCCTGCCTGCTCGTGCAGGGTCCGGACACCTACCAGATCCGGAAGGTCGAGGAAGATCTCCTCTCCCGCCTGGTTGACCCGGGATTTCGTGATTTTAACGCGACCCACATGGAAGGGCTGACAGCCTTACCCAGCGTCGCGATCGCGGCCGCTCGCACTCCGGCCTTCGGCCCTGGTAACCGCGTCGTCGTCGTCAGGGACTGTCCCTGGTTCACGGCGGGTGGGCTTTCAGAAGACCTGGAACAGGATGCCCTGTCCGAACTGGTCAACCACCCCCTGCCACCAGGCGGACATCTGTTGCTGTTCACCTCGAGTGCCATCGACCGGCGACTGAATCTCGTCTCGGCGCTGCTGGGTTCGCCCGAACTCTGGTTCCATGACGTGCGTTTCGAGCGTCCCGTGGCCGCGCCGATCGCCGTGCTCTCGCTCGAGCAAGGTGACCGCGCGGATGATACCCACGGATGGCTCATGGCAGAGGCCCGGAAGCGGGGAACCCGCCTCGGTGACGAGAAAGCGGATGGGCTCATCCAGCGGCTCGGGACAGACCGCTGGCAACTGGCACAGACGCTCGAAAAGCTCGACCTGTATGCTGCCGGGCAACCCATCACCGATCAGATGATCGATGAGCTATGTCCCCCCGGTGAGGTCAATGTCTTCGAGCTACTCGACGCCCTCGCCGCAGGTCGCGTCCCGCTGGCGATCGCGGTTCTCAGGCGCTTGCTGGTCACCCAGCATGCCCTCCAGATTCTCGCGGCCATCACGACGGTCGTTCGCCGTTGGTTGATTGTCCGTCTCGGGACCGAACAGCGCCTACCGGACGCCGAGATCGCCCGGCACGTGGGTGGGAAGCCCTACATGGTCGGAAAGTACCGGGACAAGTGTCGCGCGTGGCCCACGGAGAGGCTCGAGAGAGCTTTGCACGTGCTTGCGCGGACCGATCGTGATCTGAAGAGCTCCGGTGGGGGCAAGGCAGGGGAAGAAGGGCACCTTTTGCAGATGCTTGCCGAACTGGCTCCCCCACCACGTCCGGTCGCGCGACCCCGCTCGTGATGACAAAGCCCCCCGGTCAGACCGGGGGGCTCGATGGGACCCGTCCATCACGGCAGCATGGGGCCGGGTAAAGGCATCGGCATCGTACCAGGTGCCGGGTTGAGGCTCATCGGAATCAGCGCTTCGCTCCGCTTGCGTGCCTTGACCGAGGCGTGAAACGGAACCTGGAGTCCATATCCACCCAGAACGACCGTCACCTGGTACTCACCCGCAGGCATCCGCTTGATCTTGTAGGTGCCACCCGACGTGGTGGTCGCCCGGTAATACATGCCGGTTGTCACCGATCGAGCGAGCACGGTGGCGCCCTTGAGCCCCATCATCGTGGACGCATCGTAGATCTGGCCCATGAGACACCCGGTACGCAGGAGATCCATGAGGACCCCCATGTCGGGGACACGCCAGACACAGGTGGCCGTCATCTGACCGGGGGAAAACCCGCCCCGGACAAGGACCTTCTGGTTCAGTGAGCGGCTGATCTTGAGATTGAGTTTCTCACTTTCTCCCACCAGACGATAGCTCTCTTCTTTCCTGCGGAAGAGACCGGTCGAGGTTTGCAGGAAGAACTTGCCCATCTCGGCAGACCGGACCTGTCCGATCCGCGTTGACTTGCCTGAGAAGGGCAATCCTCCCTGAACCACGTAAGCCGCAGCTTCGGGATCGAGTTCCTCGAGCAGTTCCTCGTCGAGTTCGTCGAGATCGTCACCCTCGTTGAGGGTCTCGATCTGAGTCGCCTCGGCACGACTGAGCATGGTTCCGGCCGAGGTCACGGTCCTCATCGAGGTGGTGGGCCCGGGCTGCATCCCGCAGCCTGCAAGCCAGGCCAGAACGAGGGATCCGGCAAGCAAAGATTTAAGGTTCATGGGACCTCCGGGATGAACGGGGCGTCATCCTGGTTTTCGGCCCCAGACTGCCTGATTCGGACCAAGGTCTGGAAAAGGTGTCGTTAAATTTCGATGATGCCGTGAGCCTGTCGCCGCATCAGCGCCAGAAAGCGAACCAGGGCCTGCGTCGGCTCGCTTGCTCACGAAGGGCATCGAGCTCCATCTGCTGGATCGCGATCGTCTTCTCGAGTTCCAGGACCCGTGTGATGGTGGGACGTTCCGCGAGCTGCTCACGCGTCTCACCGAGCTCCCGATCCCGTTCGCGCAGGGTGGCTTCCAGTTCGCCGACGCGATGAGCCAGCTGAGCGAACCGTTCAGCTCTCCTGGAATCCTCCTGGATGGCGGACGTCACGGCAGGGACGAGCGCTGCGATGAGCACCTGGACATCGTGACCGGGCGTACCGGGACGGGGTTCAACCAGCGACTGGACCTGCAGCGACTGGACCTGGACGGCTTCGGGAGCATCCGCCGTCGGAACCGGCTCGTCCTGGGGGATCGTCGGATTTTTCTGGGCCCGGTACTGGAGGATACGTTCGCGAAGTTCCCGGAGACTCTTGCCACTGGCGCGCCAGTCCCGGATGAGCGAGAGGCGTGCCAGATCGGAGCGGGTGAGACGATATTCGCCACCGGAGTCCTGCTCCACGGAGATGGGGATCGCCCGGAGCCACTGTCTCAGGGTACGGGGGGTGATACCCAGTTCATCGGCCGCCTGGCGGGTGGTCAAGGACTCGCTCACGTGCACCTGCCTCTTCCAAGTGGGCTGTAGCCATCAACCGGGCAAGTGCAGGGGGTGACCCGACACGTCCCACATCGTTGCCTGATTGTACATGAAACCATGCTGATGGATCATCCTGGATGCACAGACAAGAAGACCCGCCCCGGAGGGCGGGTCTTCACGATCGCTCGAACGCGGGACGACTAGGAGCCGACCTTGGCGTTGAAGGCCTTCATCAGGCGCGACTTGCGGCGAGCTGCGGTGTTAGGGTGAAGGATACCCTTGTTGGCAGCCCGGTCGACGGCGCTGATGGCAGCCTTGAGCGTCTCGGTCGCGGTAGCCGCATCAGCGCCATTCGCGATGACTTCCTTCGCGCGCTTGAAGCGGGTCTTGACCGCCGACTTCACGGCAACGTTGCGCTGACGGTTACGCTCGGCAACCTGCACGCGCTTGATGCCGGACTTGATACGCTTGGCCACGGTTTTTCACCTCCTGGTAACGGGAATCTTGGGGGCGGGCATCCACCCGCATCACGAAGTCTTAATGTAACACGTCCTGGGTCCTGCTGTCGCCCCCCCGGGCAAACTTCTGCCGTCACCGGGACAGATCGAACGTGGTCGGAGGCAATTCGATATCGAATTCTCCTTTCTCGACCACCAGACGGTAGACGCAGGTGCCGCCTGCGACCATTTCCCGGACCCTGGGCAGGTGGTCCCGGCTGTCGAGCCCGATGCGCTCGACAGCGATACCCGGCAACAGCGCGGGGGAACGAAGGGAAACCCATTTCAGGGCACGGTCATCGGGTTCGAGTTCACCGGGCTCGATGAGATCCACTTCCGTACGAGGGTCGTTCAGAACCTGGATCGAACGCCCGATGGTCAGATCCGCATTCGAGTAGCCTCTGAAGTCTCGGAGCCTGTCATCTTCCACCCCGGTGGTCACCCGGATCGGTATGCCCAATATCATCGCCTTGACCTCGAGGGTCTTGCCGCCGAACCAGACCAGCCGGGCACCCTCGGTATGCCGAGCCTGCGGCGATTCCAGTATGGTGATGGCCGTCCGGTTCGGCTTCTCCAGAACGAGCTGGAACCGCAACGTTGCCGTTTCGCGTCCCTTCCGCTCCGTGACTCGCACGACGCCCCTGAAATTTCGCGCTCTTTCGTAGGCCTTCAGGAACTGATCCACGACGGGCGCCGGGTCAGCCTTTGCCAAGGCATCCGGACAGATGAGACAGACCGCAACAAGTGCCGTGATCCAGGGCAATGGCTTGAACATCGCGAACGTTCTCCGTGATCGGGAGGGAGGAACTCGGGACACCTTCACATGCCCGGGAACGCACTCGTTAGCACCAACGCCTGAATCCTGAAATATATTCACAGATTAAACATTTTGACGAAAACTTTTTTCAATAAAAAATGTAT
>JBEIFE010000140.1:0-5346 GCA_040382575.1 Candidatus Sericytochromatia bacterium | reverse complement strand
GTCGGTCTACGAGGAATACACCGGCAAGATCGCCATCGAAAATCTGCGTCCGAGCTGGTTGATTTTCTCGTCGATGCGCGCGCAAGAAGCGGTGAGAGCCAGCAAGCCGAGGGCCAGCATGCTCAGGGCCATGCGAGGGGGGATGGAGATGGGCGAGGTCATGTCTTCCTGTCCTGATGTGCTCCGGTGTAGACCACGTCAATGTATCATGTCCAGCGCTCCGATCGAGGCGTTGGTGGGTTCCGTGGGGGCGAGCTCCGACCAGGCCTCGAGACGTTCCGTGATGAACGTGACCATTTCCCGGGTCTCGAGCGGTTGCTCGGCCTCTCGACAGAGGTCCACCGGCTTCCGGAGCTGCGACAGCGCTTCCCAGGTCGCGGACCTGACGGCGTGCGCAGCCTCGAATTCCTCGAGGGCGATGCCCAGCATCATCGCGACCGCCAGGATGGTGGCCGTCGGGTTTGCCGTTCCGTGACCTGCCAGGTGCGGGGCCGTCCCGTGACCGGGCCCGAAGATCCCTCTGGTCCGGTCACCCAGGATGGCCTGGGGATGCAGGGCGAAGCTGCCGGACAGTCCTGCCGCGTGGGCAGCCAGCATTTCTCCCGAGGTGCTGTCGGCCAGGATCACGTCGAATTTCGAGGGGTTCCAGGTCATCTCGAGGATGCAGGTATCCAGGTCCAGGGTCTCGTACACGACATCCGGATAGCGCTGACTCACCCCGTTGACGATTTCCAGCCAGAGTTGTCCGATTTCCAGCCACTTTCCCTGGTGGGCCAGGGTCAGGTGTCGCCGTCGATGGTGCGCCACGTGAAACCCGACCTCGGCCACCCGCCGGATCTCGCCATCGGTATAGACGGCCGTGTTCACCGCGATCCGTCGTTTTCCCCGCGATTCGATCGTCCGCGGAAATCCGTAGAGGAGACCCGCAGCCACATCCCGGACCACCACCAGGTCGAGTCCCTTGATCACGTCGGGTTTCATCGGAGACAGGGATAGCAAGGCATCTCGCAGGGTGACGGGCCTCAGATTCGAGTGGGCCTCGAGCCAGCCGTACAGGGCCGTGAGACCTTGCAACGGATGATGGGGGGCGATGAGGGGCAGCAGGGGGTCGCCTCTCAATGGCCCGAGCAGGACCGCGTCGGCTTCCCGGCACGCCGATATGGTGCTCCGTGGAAGGACGCTGCCTGCCTGTTCCACGGCACTACGGCCGATCAGGGCAGGTGTGACCTCGACCGTGAAGCCGAATCTCCGCGAGGCGGCCTCGAGCACGGTCAGGGCTGCCGTCGTGACTTCCGGTCCGATTCCATCACCGGCCAGGTGCGCGATATGGTAGCGTTTCAAGCGTTCCCCCGTTCTCGATCGGGCGCACGGTGCATCCTTCCAGGCCCATGACCGGGCCACAAGGAACGGTCATCGGGTCGCGCGCCCGTTGCAATTCCTGGAGTGCGTCATGGTCAAGCTCTGGTTCGGAATGGCTGCCCTATCGGCAGGTCTCGCCGTGGCCCTGGGGGCCTTCGGTGCCCACGGTCTCAAGTCCCGCGTGGCCGCCGGTCTCCTGGCTCCTGAACGGCTCGAGACGTGGCACACGGCTGCCCAGTACCAGATGTGGCATGCCCTGGCCCTGCTGGCTCTGGCGCTCGCCGTGCATGTGGAACTCGTGCGGGCCCCTGGATGGCTAGGTTGGGGGTTCGTCGCCGGTACCGTGCTCTTCTCCGGCAGTCTCTATGCCCTGGTCCTCACGGGGATCGGGATGCTCGGCGCCATCACTCCGCTGGGGGGCGCGCTCTGGATCGTGTCCTGGCTGACGCTGGCGGTTCTGGCCATCCGGGGCTGATGGCCAACCGGGAGTGAATCGCGCCGTTTCCATGTTTTCCGCAAGAGGCGTGAGAGGCTCAAAAAGAGGGGGGAGAGGCACCGCGCCCCTCCCCCCTTCGATCCGTCGAGCGGTGCGACTAGACGCCGACCGCGACCTTCGCGAAGTAGGTCTTGGACTTCTCGGGATCCGCGATCATCGCATCCTTGCCGGGACGCCAGTCGGCGGGGCAGACCTCACCGTGGGTCTCGAAGTGCGTGAGCGCATCGATCATGCGGAGGGTCTCATCGACGCTGCGGCCCAGCGGCAGGTTGTTGATGACCATGTGCTGGATCGTGCCTTCCTTGTCGATAAGGAAGAGACCGCGGAAGGCGACGCCGCCGTCCTGGGTCAGCACGCCGTAATCCTTGGCGATGCTCTTGGTGATGTCAGCGACGAGCGGATACTGGAGGTCGCCCAGACCGCCCTCTTCGCGCTTGGTGTTGATCCAGGCGAGGTGCGAGAACTGGCTGTCGACGGACACGCCGAGTACCTCGGTGTTCCGCTTCCGGAACTCCTCGATGCGATCGCTGAAGGCGATGATCTCGGTCGGGCAGACGAAGGTGAAGTCCAGGGGATAGAAGAACAGGATGACGTTCTTGCCCTTGAACTGCGACAGCGAGAGCTGCTCGAACTGCTTGTTCACCACGGCCGTGGCGGTGAAGTCGGGGGCCTTCATCTGAGGCTGAAGCATGATTCCTCCTTCTGAGGGGGTCAAGGGTTCACGGTCGATCGAAACCCGTGCTTGCCCGACCCCGGGCGCCATTGTGCCCGATGTCACGAGATCTGGCCAGAGTCGACCTGCGAACGGCCTGAATGGATGGACCTGAATGGCAGGTGGAACGACACGCGCGTCCCCGATCCAGGCTCGCTTGCGAGCCCGATGGTGCCCCCGTGACGTTCGACGATTTCCCGGGCGATCGCCAGGCCCAGGCCTGACCCCTCCGTCTGATTGGCGTTGACGCGATGGAACTTTTCGAAAACCCGTTCCTGATGCTCGAGCGGGATACCTGGCCCATCGTCGCTCACGACGACCTGCCAACCCGAGGTCAGGCGATGGGCCTCGAGCGCGATGCGTCCACCGGCGGGCATCGCCTGGATGGCATTTCCGACGAGGTTGACCACCACCTGCGTGATCCGGTCGGGGTCCACCATCCACATGCCCCTTTCCGGTTCCACGAGGAGGGTGAGATGGTGGGTCTCCACATGACGGAGCCGCAAGGGCGCGATGGCGGTCTCGAGCAAGCGCTTCACCCGGTTCCGTCTGGGATGCAACGTCAGGCGATCGGCTCGCATCCGAGAGAGGTCGAGCAGGTCATGGACCAGCCTCCCCAGCCGTCGGGTTTCCACGAGCAGGACCTCGTGCACTTCCCGCTGTTCACCTGCCGGCAGGCTCCGGTGCAAGAGCAGCTCCAGGAAGCCGGTCAGGGTCGTGAGCGGGGTCTTGAGTTCATGGCTCACCGTCGCCAGGAAGGTATCCTTCAATCGTTCGAGTTCGGCCATGCGTCGAGCCTCGCTCGCCAGCAAGCGCTCGTGGTCGAGCAGGTTCGAGAGGGGGGTTGCCAGGGCCGAGACGAGCGGCACGACGCCCGGACTGAACGGAGCGACACCGGCCGAGCGGGCCAGCACCAGCATGCCGAGCTGGGATGTTCCGCTCACCAGGGGCAGATGCAACTCGGAATGCCCCGCTGTGGAAAGCAACTCGGGGACGGGATGGGCCGACGGGAGCGGCCAGCTTCTGTTCATCATGGCGCCGGTCCCGGCGAAGGCCGTCAATCGCCAGTCTCGTTCGGTGGCGACGGGTTGCCAGATCCCCAGGAATGAACATTCGAGCCATTCACCGAGCGCCTCGAGGAAGCGACGAGGTCCGCCGCCCGGCTCGAGGGACGTCGTCAGGCCGTGGAAGAGCCCGACCAGCCGGAGTGTTTCTGGGGAAAGCGGGGAAATGTGGGTGTCGAGGATAGCCAATTGGGCACTCCGTCCCGAAAGTCGGGCATCCTGGAGCCGATATCTGGGTATATAGCTTATTGCCCTTCCCCCACACGGGAAAGGCACGCCTGGAAGGAGCACCCGCGATGTTCGATCCGAGCGAACTGGTTGGCCATCACTTCCTTATCACGACCCTGACGGACTGCGGGCCCTACCAGAGGCTGGTCAAAGCTTTCGACGAGGACGACGCACTCGAGCAGGTCGTGGGCTATCTTCATTCCGAAGGCCTCCGCTACGGTGAGCTGACGATGCGGCGATTCTGACAGAGACCGACGTCATCCTGCCTCGCGAGCGCGTCCCCCGTGTTTGACAGCCTCGGCGGGAACGGTTAAAGTTAGTTTGTCTTCCGGGACGACCCGGGGCTGTAGCTCAGTTGGTAGAGCGCTTCAATGGCATTGAAGAGGTCAGGAGTTCGATTCTCCTCAGCTCCACTTTCCCGCCGCAAGGCGGGATTTGTTTTTGTGCCGATAGAATCCAGCGTCCCGGGGAATACACCTACCAAGGTGTCACCCGTCCAGGCAGAAGGATTCACGCGCATGGCCAGACCTGATGGCGACCAGCTTTCCGAGCGCGAGCTCCAGGCGAAGCGAGCCGAACTCGAGCAGAAGCGGGCTCTGGTCGAGCAACTCAAGCAAAAGAAGGCCGAGACCGAACAGCATCTCGCCAACCTCCAGCAGGGCATCCAGTCCCAGCGTGCCGAGATCAACGCTGCCATCCTCTACATGGACGAGGTCGCCAGGCCCAACCTCGAACGCTACAACGCTCTCGTCGCGAGTGGCTCCCAGGACGCCAGCCCTGAGTTGACCCGGCTCCGCTCGCAGATCGGCCTCTACACGCATACACGGGAGGCCATGGTCCGGTTCGAGCGGTCCATCGGTAATTCGACCTCCCTCATCGAGCAGACCGTGGCCATGCGCCTGGCCGAGGCCGAGATCGTCCTGGCTTCTTCTCGGATGGTGCTCGTCGATTTCGCCGAGTCGCGGCGGTCGATCCAGGGGCTGGTTCCCGGGGGGCGGATGACCCTCGAGGAGCGCAAGCGACTTGCTCCCGTCGTCGATCGCCTGGCCAAGATGCCCCTGCTCCAGCAGCGGCTCCATGCAGCCCTGAGTCTGTTCCAGGAACTCGAGAATCTAGTGAATTCCGAGGACTTCCAGGTACAAGAATTGAAGCGTCTCCAGGGCCGGGATGCTCTGAAGGTCGCCCAGGGCCTGAAACTGACGCAGATCTCCGGCAAGGTCAACCAGCTCCGTGGCATCCGACCGAGTTTCCAGATGGAACCGTTGATCATGAATCTGTTCCCGGAATGGGTCGAGGTTCAGATCCCGAAGCCCGCCCCGGGTGGCGGGGAACGGGCTCCGACCAAACCTTTTACTGGCCGCCTCAAAGAACTCTTCGGCTTCAAGTGATCGCGAGGGGCGTGGCGGGGTGATTTTGGGCGTACGTCCACACGGGCGTGGCGCCCCGAAATACACTTCCCGTAGCCCCGCCCCGTGCGGGGGGGCGCG
>JBEIFE010000139.1:0-5361 GCA_040382575.1 Candidatus Sericytochromatia bacterium | reverse complement strand
GGACCGAAGAAGCGTTATACCGCGCTCTCGAACCGGAACGACATGCAGGTCTGGGCCACCTCGCTTGCCGGCGGCCAGGTCCGGTCCGTGATCTTCCATCCCGTCTGGCCAGAAGGAGAGAAAAGCGCAGGCCTCCTCCAGCGCATCGAGTGCCTGACGACGCATGAGCATCTCGTGCTGGATGACTGGGATCGCACGCTGGCAAGCGCCCCCTGGAAGCGCCCACATCGATGAGCACCGACCGGAGAGTCGCCCGGAACTCCGGTCTCCGGCGGCTCGCTAGCTCCATCTTTCTCGTGCTTCTCTTCCTGGTGGCCCCCGCCCGGGCAACCGCCGAACCCACGCTTCTCGGAACCGGCGACTGGATGGGTCGCATGGACCCCGTGCAGGACCTGGGGGGAACCGTGCGTCTGGCAGCCTTCCAGGACCGCTTCGATCCCGCCTCCCGACTGCTGCTTTGCTCCGGCAACATGCTGGGCCCCGAACCCATGATGGCCACGGCGGGTGGACCTGCCCTGGTCGAGGCGATGGACCGTCTGGGTATCGCGGCCTGGCTTCCGGCCGAACACGACTTCGCGGGAGGCATCGACCGTTTGCTGGGTCTGACGCGCACGACCCGGGTCGCGCTGGTCACGACCAATCTGGTCTGGCAAGACTCGGGAGACCCGGTGGGAGCCCCGTATCTCCTGTTCGAGCGCGGCGGGCGACGGATCGCGGTTCTGGGCCTCCTGGCGACCGACCACACGAACCACCTGGACGTGGCCGACCAGGCCCGCCTGGTCCTGGACCCACCGGTGGCGAGTGCCAGGACCTGGGCCAGACGGATCCAGGAACGACACGCACCGGACCTCGTGGTGGCCCTGGCAAGGCTCGACCTGGAGCAAGAGACGGCTCTCCTGGCAGCGGGCTCGGGCGTGGACCTCGTCTTCGGAGGGGTTGCAGGGCCGGATCCAACCACGAGCCCCCACCGCGACCTCGCGAGTGGCGACGGCAAGCATGCCCTGCACGGAGGGGCGTTCGGAAGCACCTTGAGCCGGGCCGACCTGGTGGTGGATCCGGAGGGACGGATCCAGACCAGCACCCGGGTTGCCCGACTCCACGGCCCCTGGCCACCCTCTCCCGCCGTGGAAGCCTACCAGAGCTGGTGGGAATCGACACGAACGTCCCTCCAGGCCGCATGGGAAGCCGCACGGCAGGGGCTGGCCGAGCTGGACCCGCGGCTGGAGGATCGCGAGGCACGATCACTCGTTGCCGAGATCTGCCGGAAGCAGGCTCACACCGAGCTGGCTCTTTTTCCCGGTGGCCTGTTCGAATCCCCCGCGCTGCTGGGTCCGATCCGCCATCCTCGGGCGCTGCTGGCCCTGATCCGGTGGGAAGACGCCCTCGTCACGGTGGATCTTCCGGGTTCACGCCTGGCCGCCCTGATGGGGCGGGTCCGGGATCCCGTGACGGCCGGCTGGCAGCGGGGCACCGCCGGATGGCTCGTCAACGGACATCCCCTGGACGAACGCTCGACCTACCGGGTGGTGGTGACGCGTCCGATGGTATCCCCCCGCCCGGGGGGACCGGAAGGTCTCGAGAGTTTCAATCCGAGAGGCCTCCCCTTCACGGCTCGCCGGGCGGTGGAGCGTGAACTCCGGACCCTGTCGACGGAAGGCCGGCCCATCGGCACGGAGTACCGTTCACGGCTCGAGGACGCCCTGTTCTGGAAGAGTTCCTTCCAGTTCACGACGGATGCCCAGCAGCGCAACATCGACACGCGCAACGGGTTGTATCCCGAACTCCCCTGGCAGAGCGACCGGAGTGGTCTGAACTGGGGCGGAGAAGCCACCTGGCAAGTCGGGACGGCCTGGGGATCCCATGACTTCGCCCAGACCTTGCAGCTCGCCTACCGGGCCGATCAGCTGGCGGGCGGAGCCAGCCAGACCTCCACGGACCTGATCCAGGCCGCCGGGACCTACCGCGGCACCCTGGGGGGGGCTGACCTGTTCAGACCGTTCGGTTCCTACCAGGTGAGCACCCGGTTCAGTCCCGATGCCCGTGGAACGGGATTCTTGCTGGGACAGTTCGGTGGCGGGATCAGCCACACGCTCGTACCCGGGATCGACCTGCGCGAAGGCCTCGAGTTCCGACGTCAGTTCCTGGATCCTGCCGTTCCGGACCGGCTGGGCGGTACGCTGCTCCTCGCCATGAAGGGGGGATGGCAAGGTATACAGCTCTCGTCGCAGAGCCGGGTCTTCGCACCGGGGGACTGGGAGAAGGATGGGATCCTGCTGGATCAGGAGGCACAGGCGCAGGTTCCGCTGAGCAGCATCACGGCGCTCACCCTGAGATTCAACGCCTACAAGAACACCCGCGAATCCACGTGGGCCTTGCGCCAGTTGCTGGGGCTGACCTTTCGCTTCGACCGGCTCGAGGTGCTCGGAAGCTGAAGCGCCTCAGGACAGGTCGGCCATCAGCTTCGACAGCACCTCGGGGCCGGGCTTGACCCGGTCGTCGGACAGGCGGGCAAGAGGCGTGTCGACCAGATTCAGACGTTCGGGCAGAGCCTCACCGTCCGTCCGGAGATGCAGCAGTCCCGTGACCAGCTCCTGCTTCCCTTCGCCCTCCAGCAGCAAACGGATGGCCGCCTGGCGGTCGGAGGGATCGTGGTCGCGATCCAGCTTGCGAATGACGAGGCGAGAACCATCGTGCAGCCCGACCTCCCGGACCTCACCGGGCTCGATCTCGGTCTCGATGGGAGCGAAGGCCGGAATGAAGCCCAGCTGGTGCAGGGGCATGTCGTGATCCCGGGCTGCCTGGTAGCTCTTGGTGGAGCCTTCGTGGTTGTTGAAGGTCACGCACGGGCTCACGACATCGAGCACGGCCGTGCCACGATGAGCGATCGCCGCCTGCAGCAGGGCCACCAGCTGCCGGGGGTCCCCCGAGAACGAGCGGGCCACGAAGGTGCAGCCGAGCTGGAGAGCAAGCATGCAGATATCGATGGGAGGTAGCTCGTTCATGACCCCGCTCTTGAGGGTCGAGCCCACGTCGGCCGTGGCGCTGAACTGCCCCTTGGTGAGCCCGTACACGCCGTTGTTCTCGACGATGTAGACGATGGGCACGTTGCGGCGAACCATGTGCGCGAACTGCCCCAGACCGATCGAGGCCGTATCTCCGTCGCCGGAAACCCCGAGGGCAAGGAGGTCACGATTGGCGAGCGTCACGCCCGTCGCGACGGACGGCATGCGCCCGTGAACCGAGTTGAACCCGTGGGCCCGGTTCAGGAAATAGGCCGGTGTCTTCGAAGAACAGCCGATACCCGACAGCTTGGCGACCCGGTGGGGTTCGACACCCATTTCGTAGCAGGCGCGGATGATCTGGGCCGTGATGGCGTCATGGCCGCAGCCGGCACACAGCGTCGACGCCCCCCCTTTGTAGTCCTGGAGGGACAGCCCGATCCGGTTGGTGGCGGCGGGAGTCGTAGAGGCAGACATCTCAGGCTCTTTCCTGCGCGAGGAGGGGGTCGACGACGCTACCGGCGTCGAGGGGCATCCCGTCGTAGTGCCGGATGGAACGCAGGCGGGCAGCCACCTCCGGACCGAGCTCGAGTCTCAGCAGATCGGCCATCTGGGCGTCGCGGTTCTGGTCGACGACGTAGATGCGCGTGCTGCGGCCGAGCACCTCGCGCACCTCGGGATGGAAGGGTAGGGCCATCAGGCGCACACCATTGGTAGGAACCCCGGCCTCGGCCAGCAGGGCGCGGGCCTCATCGATCGCCTGGCAACTCGAGCCGTAGCTCACGAGCGTGACCTCGGCGTCCTGCCAGTCGATGACGGGTGCAGGCACCATGGTGCGGGCCGTCTCGTGCTTGCGCGCCAGGCGGTCGACCAGCCGGACGTAGTCTTCGGGCTTCTCGGTATACTTCGCTTCCTCGTTATGTCCCGAGCCGCGAGTGAAGTAGGCCGCCAGCGGATGGTCGGTGCCCGGGAGCGTCCGTTCGGGGATACCATCCCCGTGGACGTCACGATACCGGGCAAAGACCGGAGCCGTGCGGGTGGCATCCTGGACGCGCGCCACGAGTTCATCGGCCGTGACGACGGGACCGCGGTCGAGCGGCGCCTCGGGATAGGCGAAGGGCTGGGTCATCCAGAGGTTCATGCCGAGGTCGAGATCGAGCATGACGAAGACCGGCGTCTGGAGTCGCTCGGCCAGATCGAAGGCCAGGTACGAGCACTCGAAGGCCTCGCGCGGATTCCCGGGCATGAGGACCACGTGACGTGTATCACCGTGGCTCGCCAGGTACAGGGAAAGGACGTCGCCCTGCTGGGTCCGAGTCGGCATGCCCGTCGAGGGACCGACCCGCTGGACATCGAAAAAGACACCCGGAATCTCGGTGAAGTAACCCAGACCCACGAACTCGTTCATGAGGCTGATGCCCGGGCCGCTGGTCGCCGTCATGGCGCGCGCACCGGCCCAGCCGGCACCGAAGACGACACCGGCAGAGGCCAGCTCGTCCTCTGCCTGCACGACCGCGAAGGTGGCCTTCCCCGTTTCTGGGTCGATGCGGTGCTTCTCGAGGAGCGAGATGAGCGTCTCGCAGAGTGAGCTCGAGGGAGTGATCGGATACCATGCGACGACCGTGCATCCGGCAAACAGGCAGCCCATCGCTGCCGAGCGGTTCCCCTCGACGAGGATCTGACCGCCCGTGAGGTCCCGGCGCTCGACACGGAAGGGCAGGCGCGCCGGAACGTGCTCGCGGGCCCATGCGAAGCCCGCCTCGATGGCGGCGCGGTTGAGCGCGACAGCCTTTTCCTTGCGGTTGAACTGGCGCTGCAGCGCTTTCTCGACCTCGGCCAGCTCGATGTCACACAGGGCAGCGAGGACGCCCACGTAAACCATGTTGGTGACGAGCTTGCGGAGCTTGACCTCCGGGCAGCACGCCGTGACGAGCGACGCGAAAGGGACACCGATTGCCACGATATCCTCGCGGGTCGGTTCGAAGCGCAGGTCCGCGTTGTAGATGAACACCCCACCGGATGCGACGGCGTGCTCGTCGTCCCGGATGGTCTCGGCGTTCATCGCGACCATGACGGCCGATCGGGGTTGACGGGCCAGGAAGCCGCGCTCGCTGACGCGGATGGTGAACCAGGTGGGCAAGCCCGCGATGTTCGAGGGAAAGAGGTTCTTGCCGCTGACGGGCAGCCCCATCTGGAAGAGCGACCGCAGGAGCACGAGGTTGGCGGACTGGGAGCCCGACCCGTTCACCGTCGCCACCTGGATGGAGAACTCGTTGATCCGGGGCGTCCTCTCCTCGAGACTTGCCAGCCCCTTCGCCGCAAGCGTGACGGCCATGGTGATCCTCTCTCGGCACGCGCTCCG
>JBEIFE010000138.1:0-5367 GCA_040382575.1 Candidatus Sericytochromatia bacterium | reverse complement strand
TCGGAGCGGCGGGATTCGAACCCACGACCCCCACTACCCCAAAGTGGTGCGCTACCAAGCTGCGCTACGCCCCGTCCGTCCAGCCTCACCGACCGACCATAGACGGCCAAGCCAGCGACGCAGCGGACATTCACCACTTTACCAGAGCTTCGCCAGGGCCGCAAGAAACCCTGTACCTCGGTGCTCAGGCCGGCGGAATCTCGGCCGGGTCATCCTTCTCGCGCTTCCCGATCCGCTTCGCGGCCGACTGCCCGCGCGCGGCCACGGGAAGATGCCCGAAGGCCCGAGCCAGGCCGGAAACCGGCATGTTGCCGTAGATGCTCTCGATATCCTGACCCCGGACGCTGTAGGTCTCATGGAAGATCCCCACGTGTCCATTCGTGCCGACCCGGCGGTTGAACTCCCGCCAGGCGGGCACGTGCTCGAGGTCAGGATCGCGCGCGAACTGTTCGAGCTTCTCGAACGACTCCCAGTACTGGATCACGATCAACTTGCGCCAGGTAAAGAAGGTCTCGAAATGCCGCATACCGAGCTCGGGGTGGCGCATGAGCTGCTCGAGCATCCGAGGCATGGCCCGGAAGACGGGCCACCACGAGCCCACGGACCGGAAGCGGTTGATCCGCATCCCGATGATGAACAGGACCATCTCGTCCCGGGTGTCCGCGGTGTACCGTCCGGGAAAAATCGTATCCATGCTACCCCTCCCGTCGCGAAATCCAGGTCAGATCAGCAGGTCCATCAGCAAGCCGCGGATCTCGTCGATCGACGCCGCGAGCTCGACTGGCCCCATGAGCTGGTTCACGATGTTGTCCGTCAGCTCGGCCAGCTTCCGGTCAATTTCCCTCAGGATCACGAGCGTCCGGTTGCGCCGGTCCGTCTTCGAATCCGCCCGGTCCAGGCGCGGCTGGACCACCTTCAGGAACTTCGCGATCGCCTGCCGGAACGCCGCCACGTGCGCCATCACGGGCGACTTCAGCAGCATCTGCACCGAGCGGTCCACCTCGTAGAACGCCGCCTCGGGCTCGAGGTCCGGATTTGCCTGCGCCGGGTGATGCTGCGCGCCGCTCACGGCCTGCTGGAACGACTCGCCTCCCCCCGGCGGCGCGGCCGGGCGGGGGGGAGAGGCGAAGCTCGTGGGCAGGGGATCGTTCCCCGCAGCGTCTCCGATCCTGGGCATACCCGCATCATACCCGAGGTTGAGTGCCGGGACGGCCATTTGGTACCATGGAGATCGTCCCGTTCGTCCTTCCAGGAGGGTTCTTGTCCCAGCTTGCCCTCCTCAGCCCGCTTCTCGAAGGCCTCAACCCCGACCAGCAGGACGCCGTGGCCACCCTGAACGGCCCCGTCCTCGTCGTCGCCGCCCCGGGCTCCGGCAAGACCACCGTCCTCACGCGCCGCCTCGTCAACCTCATCCGCAGCGGCGTCACCCCCGACCGCATCCTGGCCGTCACCTTCACCCGCAAGGCCGCCACCGAGATGCAGCACCGCGTCGCGCGCGTCCTGGGCTCGAAGAAGGCCGCCGAGGCGCTCACCTGCTGCACCTTCAACTCACTCGGCATCAAGCTGCTCGAGGGCAACTACCGCCGTCTGGGCTTCACCGTCGACAAGCCGCACCTCCTCGTCGAGAGCACCCAGCGATCGCTCTTCGACCTCCTCCTGCGCGAGCACGACGCCCTCGACCTTCGGCATGAGGACCTCGGCCAGTACGTCTCCTGGGCCAAGGCCACCCTCACCGACGCCCGCAAGGTCGGTCGCATCACGGCCGACGAGGCCGAGATGCGCTTCGCGAAGATGTACCTCGACTACCAGCGCCGCCTCCGGGCCATGAACCTCCTCGACTTCGACGACCAGATCGGCCTCGCCATCGAGCTTCTCCAGACCCAGCCCGACGTGCGGCATGCCATCCAGTCGCGTTACACGCACGTCCTGGTCGACGAGTACCAGGACACCAACAAGGCCCAGTACACCCTCATGAAGCTGCTCGCGGAGCCGCAAGGGAACCTCTTCGTCGTGGGCGACGACGCGCAGGGTATCTACGGCTTCCGTGCGGCCGATCTCGACAACATCCTCAACTTCGAACAGGACTACCCGCACGCCCGCCGTATCACGCTCGAGACCAACTACCGCTCTACGCCGGGCATCGTGACGCTCGCGAACAACCTCATCGGCTACAACTCGCGCCAGATCCGCAAGACCATCCGCGCAGGGCGCTCGAAAGAGGGTCAGCGCATCCGCAACCTCAAGGCCCTCGATGGTTTCGGCGAGGCCGAGGCCGTCGTGAAGGGCATCCAGGAGCTGGCCCTGGAGGGCGTGCCGCCCAAAGAGATGGCCATCCTCTACCGCACCCACGCGCAGGCCATGCCGATCCTGGGCGCCCTCACCGAGGCCCAGATCCCCTTCACGGTCAAGAAGTCCGACAACTTCTACCAGCAGGCCGAGATCCAGAACCTCCTGGCCTGCCTGCGCCTGGCCCTGCCCAAGGTTCACCCGCTGGCGGAGGTCTCCTTCGAGGGCCTCCTGCGCCGCGTGGGCATCTCGCACGACGCCATGTCGCTCCTGAAGGTCGCCACCGAGCGGAACGGTGGCTCGCTCTGGCAGGCCTGTCTCGAGATTGAGCGCGTGCCCATCCAGGACATCCGCCAGACCCAGACCATCCGCCGCACCGTCGCGATGGTCAACGCCTGGCGGCGCCACCAGGGCACCGTGGCCGACCTCGTCATGAAGATCTTCAAGGACACCCAGGCCCGCGAGCAGCTCGAGAAGAAGAAGGGCGAGAAGGCCCGCCAGAAGCTGGACTGCCTCTCGATCTTCCATGAGCAGGTCACGCGCTGGGCCCCGAAGAGCATCTACAACCTCTTCGAGATGCTCGACAACCAGATGCGGCCGCGTAAATCCAAGAACGACGATGCCGTCCAGCTCATGACGATCCACGCGAGCAAGGGCCTCGAGTGGGATGCCGTGTTCGTCGTGGGCGTCGAAGAGGGCACCCTGCCTTACCAGGTCGCCGTCGACGAGGGCAACCTCGCCGAGGAGCGCCGCCTCGCCTACGTGGCCATCACGCGGGCGCGGCGCTACCTGCAACTCAGCCACTGTCACGAGCGCGCCTCCTTCGGCGCCAAGAAAAGCGTCACCCCCTCCCGCTTCCTCACCGAGATGATGAAGGCAAACCCCCAGGCAGCCACCCGGACGCCCGGCGGAACGGCCTCGCTCTCGGGCCTGGAGGCCACCCCCCCTGCCCCAGAGGTATGACCATGTCGATCGGGATCACCTTGCTGATACTCACGCTCCTCATCGGAGGGTTGCTGTATGCCTGCGAGGCCTTCACCAACGCCATCGAGTGGCTCGGTCACAAGCTCGGACTCAACGAGGGTGCCGTGGGCAGCGTGCTCGCCGCCGTGGGCACGGCCCTGCCCGAGACCCTCGTGCCACTGGTGGCGCTTGCTGCCGCGGCCTGGATGGGTCAGGCAGGCGGAGGGGAGGTGGCCCTGGGAGCCATCGTGGGCGCACCCTTCATGCTCTCGACGCTCGCGATGGGCGTGAGCGGCGTCGCCGTCGTGGTGGCAGCCCGCCAGGGCCTGCGTGGCCTCGAGGTCACGGCTGACCCCGTCGTCATGGAGCGCGACCTCCGCTTCTTCCTCATCTGCTTCACGCCGGCGATCGCCGCGGGCTTCCTCCCGGCAGGGCTGGCCTTCACGCGCCCCCTTCACCTCGCCCTGGGCGTGATCCTGCTGGGCGCTTACGGCTGGTACGTCAAGAAGACCCTCGAGGACCCGGGCGAGCTCTCCGAGATGCCCGAGGCCCTGCACTTCGGCCGCAACCACGAGGACCCGCCTCTCTCGCTCGTCATCACGCAGGTCGTCGTGGCGTTGCTCGGTATCGGGGTGGCTGCCCATTTCTTCGTCGGCCAGGTCGAGCATCTCGCGGCCCTCTGGAACGTCGCTCCGCTCATTCTTTCGCTCGTGATCACCCCGATCGCCACCGAGTTACCGGAGAAGTTCAACAGTGTCCTGTGGATCCGGGCCCGCAAGGACACCCTGGCCCTCGGCAACGTCACGGGCGCCATGGTCTTCCAGAGTTGCATCCCCATCACCGTCGGGCTCTGGCTCACGCCCTGGCACCTCTCGGGCTCGAGCATGGTCGCTGCAGGGACGGCCTGGCTGGCTGGAATGTTCCAGTATGTCCACGTTCGCCGCACCGGTAAGATGTCCGTCGGCTCCCTGGTTCTGGGCGCGCTCTTCTACGTGGCATGTATCGGCCTGGTCGCCGCCCGTGACCACCTGCCCTGGATGCTAAAATAGGTAGAAGCGGCTCCAGCCGGGCCGCCTCGCGATCGCCCCCGCGACGTGCCCCCCTGTCTTTTCCCGTCCTACGCCTCATGAGGAGGCCCTGCATGAAGAGCTCGCGCATTTCCGGCTTCTACCGCCTGTCGATCGACGAGCGCATCGACAAGCTGGCCGAAACCTACGAGCTCACCCGCAACGAGATCGATTCGCTGCGCTCGCAGGGCGCCCTGGAGCTCGCGCAGGCCGACAAGATGATCGAGAATGCCGTCGGCATCTACTCGCTGCCGATCGGCGTCGCCCTGAACTTCCTGATCAACGAGAAGGAATATATCGTACCGATGGCCATCGAGGAGCCCTCGGTAGTGGCCTCGTGCTCGTTCATGGCGAAGCTGGTCCGCGAGGGCGGCGGTTTCCGCGCCGGCAGCACGCGTCGCGAGATGATCGGCCAGATCCAGGTCATCGGCTGCCCCGACTTCGCCGCAGCCCGCGAGGCCCTGCTCGATGCCCGCGAGGAACTGCTCGCGATCGCCAATGCCTTCGCCCCCCGCATGGTCCTGCGGGGCGGCGGGGCCCGCACTCTCGATATCCGTATCCTCAACGACAACCCGCGCTCGAGTTACTCGACCATGCTCGTGATGCACCTGAACATCGACACGCAGGATGCCATGGGCGCCAACACGATCAACACGATGGTCGAGGGGCTCGCCCCCCGCGTCGAGGAACTCACGGGCGGCAAGGTCCTCCTGCGGATCCTCTCGAACTTCACGGACCACTGCCTGGCCTGGGCCACCTGCCGCATCCCGCCGCGCGTCCTCGACACGCTCGAGCATCGCGGTGAGGAGGTCGTCGACGGCATCGTGAAGGCCTACGAGTTCGCCGCGAGCGACATCTACCGCGCCGTCACGAACAACAAGGGCGTCATGAACGGGATCGATGCCGTCGTGATCGCCACGGGCAATGACTGGCGCGCCATCGAGGCAGGAGCCCACGCCTGGGCCGCCCGCGACGGCCACTACGCACCGATGGCCCGCTGGTCGAAGGACACCGAGGGCTGCCTCGTGGGCGAGATCGAGCTGCCCATGCC
>JBEIFE010000137.1:0-5396 GCA_040382575.1 Candidatus Sericytochromatia bacterium | reverse complement strand
CAGATGAACGAACATGAACTCGAGGACGTCATGCTCTCGTTCCTCGACCGGGAGTACGACGTGCTCGTGGCCACCACGATCATCGAATCGGGCCTGGACATCCCCAACGCCAACACGATGATCATCGACGACGCCGATCGCCTGGGCCTGGCGCAGCTCTATCAGATCCGCGGACGCGTGGGCCGCAGCGACGCGCGCGCCGTCTGCTACTGCTTCTATTCGCCCGGCAAGGAGCTCACGCAGGAAGGCCGCGAGCGCCTGGAGGCCATCCAGCAATACACGGCACTGGGCTCGGGCTACCAGATCGCCCTTCGCGACATGGAAATTCGCGGCGTGGGCAACATCCTGGGCGCCGAGCAGCACGGCCAGATGATCAGCGTCGGCTTCGACCTCTACATGCAACTGCTCGAGGAGGCCGTGGCCGATCTGCAGGGCCAGGCCGTTCCCGAGAGTCAGACGCCGACGGTCGTGGACGTGGCGGTGGCCGCACATCTGCCGGACGACTGGTTCGCCGACTCGTCGTTCAAGATGGAGCAGTACAAGCGCCTCGCGAGCGTCGTGAGCGAGCGCGAGCTCGAGATGCTCGGGGCCGAGTGGCGCGACCGGTTCGGGCCGCCGCCGCCCGCCGTCCGCAACCTGCTGCGCATCGTCGCCCTGCGGATCCGCTCGACTCCGCTCGGCATCGCGGCCATCCGCGGGGACGGCAAGGTCTTGCGGGTGCAGACCCAGATCACGCGCGCCCGCTGGGCGGACCTCGCCCTGAAGGGCGTGCACGTGTCCCGATGGAAGTGGGGCGAGCAGGAGCTGACGCTCGACCGCGACCGGATCGGCGGAGACGACATGCTCTCGGCGGCCGAGAAGCTCGTGGGGGCCATGCACGGCGAGCCCGGGGCCGAGCTGCTGGTGAGCTGATGAGAGGATTGCGGACATGACCGAGGACAGGGGCCACGAGGAACGATCGCGCCTCCCCGCCTGGGCTCTGGCCCTCGCGGCCGGGACGCTATTCACGGTGATCGGTCTGGGCGCCGTGACCTGGGAGGCCCGCCCCCTCGCGTATGTCGGTCAGATCACGATCTCCCGCCATGCCTTCCGGGAGGCTTGCGAGCGCGAGAGCCTCCGCGCCAGCGAGATTGCCATGGAAGGGGTGCCAGGCGAGATCGAGCGGCAGGTGGCCCGGGAACTCATCGACCGCGAGGTGATGGTCCAGGTGGCGATCGCCCACGGATTCACGGTCAGCGACGATGACCTGCAGGCGCGCGTCCAGGCCGTCATGGCCCAGTTCCCGGATGCCGAGACGGCCCGGCGATCGCTCGCAACGACCGGTACCCGGCCAGAAGACCTCGAGGCGCAGCTCCGGCGCGACCTGCTGGTCGACCGGCTCGAACAGGAGGAGGTCCGGCGCGTCCTGCCCTCGATCGAGGTCCTGCGACAGCGCTACACGGGACAGCGTGCCCGCTTCATCCACCCGGAACGGGTACACGCCCGCCACATCCTGCTGCCCGGCACGCCGTCGGGCCGGCGCACGGCCCGCACGCTCGTGCGGGATCTCGCTTCCGGCATGCCGTTCGAGCTCCTCGCGCACCAGCATAGCCAGGACGTGACCACGCGCGATTCGGCAGGTGACCTGGGCTTCTTCGAGCGGGGACGCATGCTGCCCGCCTTCGAACGGGCGGCCTTCACGGCCCGGCCCGGGCAGGTCGTCGGGCCGGTCGAGACGCGGTTCGGTTATCATGTGATCGAAGTTCTGGCGCACGAGAAGTCCCGGATCGAGCCCTTCGAGGCCGTCCTGCCACGGCTCCGCTCGGAACTCGGGGCCGAGGTCAGGCGGCGCGCCGTGGAGCGCGCGCGCACGGCCTGGCGACAGGAGGTCCCCATCCGGATGGGACCGGGATATGGCTCTCTCGATCCGCGACTCGAGGAGCCCCGAGAGCAGGAAGGCCAATGATGGGCAAGGTGACGGTGGTGGGACTCGGTCCCGGGGATCCCGGGGCGATCACGCGAGCCGCCGAGGCGGCGCTGCGCGGCGCGAGCCGGCTGGTGCTGCGCACGGAGATCCACCCGACGGTGGCGGAGCTCCGGCGCTGGGGGCTCGCCTACGAAACCTGCGACGACTGCTACGTGCAGGGCGAGGCCTTCGAGCAGGTCTATGCACGCATCGTCGAGCGTCTCGTGGCTCTGACCGACGAGAGCGACCTCGTATACGCCGTCCCGGGGCATCCGCTCGTGGCCGAGACGACGGTCACGATGCTGCGCGATCGCCTGGGCGAGCGGGTCACGCTGGTGGCGGGTCTCAGTGCCCTCGAGGCCCTGTACGCCTGCACGGGGCTCGACCCCAACGCGGGGTTGCAGGTCGTGGATGGCCTCGCGATGGAGGGCCGCAAGCTGCAGCCCGACTGGTGGACCGTCGTGTTACAGGTGCATGCCCAGAGCGTCGCGAGCGAGGTGAAGCTCGCCCTGATGGACACCTGGCCCGACGAGCATCCCGTCCGCGTCGTCCAGTCAGCCGGGATCCCGGGTCACGAGCGCGTCCGGACCGTACCCCTGCACGAGCTCGATCACCTCGAGGACCTCGACCACCTGACTTCCGTGGTCGTGCCTCCTGCTCCGCGCCGCGGGATCCAGCGCGCCGTGGACGTGGTGGCCCGTCTGCGCGCGCCCGACGGATGCCCGTGGGACCGCGAACAGACGCCCCGCACGCTGACTCGCCACGTGCTCGAGGAGGCCCACGAGGTCGTCGAGGCCATCGAACGCGACGACGTGGACGGTATCGAGGAGGAGCTGGGCGATCTGTTCCTGCAGGTGGCGCTCCAGGCCCAGATCTTCGACGAGGAAGGCGAGTTCGATCTCGAGGACGTCTGCGATCGCCTCGCGGACAAGCTCATCCGCCGACATCCGCACGTCTTCGGAACGACCGAGGTCTCGGGCTCGGAAGAGGTGCTGATCAACTGGGACGTCATCAAGCGACAGGAAAAGGCCGAGAAGGGCGAGCAGGGCGATCGTGACGGCATTCCCTCGACCTCGGCCCTCGCGGGCGTCGTGATGGCCCAGAGCGCGCTGGTGGTGTCCGAGAAGTTGCAGGCGAAGGCATCGAAGGTCGCCTTCGACTGGAAGGACCCCGTTCGGGTGCTGGCCAAGATCCAGGACGAGGTGGGCGAGCTGGGTGAAGCCCTGGCCGACGGCCTCGGCGCCGAGGCCCTGACCCACGAGCTCGGAGACGTGCTCACGGCGACTGTCAACCTGGCGCGGCAGCTCAAGCTCGATCCCGAGGCGGCCCTGCGCGAGGCCAACCGGCGGTTCATCCGGCGCTTCACCGAGGTCGAGCGGCTGGCGGGGGGCTCGATCGAGGGTCTGGCGCTCGCCCGGATGGAGGAGCTGTGGCAGGAGGCCAAGCGGAACGTGGGCTGACGGGCCCGCGCGACTGGACCCGCGACACGCTCGCCGACCTGCCCGAGACCCCTGGCGTCTACATGTTCCTGGGGCCGGGCGGGGAAGTCCTGTACATCGGGAAGTCCGTGGATCTGCGTGCCCGCGTGCGATCGTACTTCATGGCCGACGGCGGTCATTCGCACCGGACACGCCGATTGAAGTTCGAGGTGTCGGGCATCCGGACCTGGCAGCTGGGTTCGGAACTCGAGGCGCTGCTGGTCGAGAGCCGGTTCATCAAGCGCTACATGCCGCGCTACAACGTGCGCGGACGCCGCCGGACCCACCATCCTTTCCTGCATATCACGGCCGGGCCCGTCCCGCGCGTGCAGGTCACGCGCCTGCCCGTCGACGACGGGTCGACCTATTACGGGCCGTTCCCGGGGGCCGGTGAGCTCGCGGCGCTGGTGCAGGGGCTCGAACCGTTGCTGGGCTTGAGGACCTGTCACCCGCTGCCTTCGAGCCCCTGCCTGCAGCTGGACCTGGGACGGTGCCTTGGACCGTGCCAGGGTGGAGCGGCGCTCGCGGCCCACGACGAGGCGATCGAATGGGTGCATGACATCGGGCGCGGCGAGGGCGATCGCGTGCTGGAACGGCTCTTGGAGCGGATGCAGGAGGCCGCTGCGCGCGAGCAGTTCGAGCGGGCCGCCCGTCTGCGGGACCAGCATGCCCTACTGGCCCGCGTGCTCGCGCGCCAACGTCGGATGCAGGCCGGAGGGCAAGGCCTGGACGGGCTGGTCTGGCTGCCCTCGGCGAACCCCGAGCGGGTCACGATTCTTGCCGTGCGACGGGCGCGCTGGACGGGGACGCTGTCGCTGGCCCGGCGGGAGGTCGACACGCCGCGGGGTCAGGAGCGCATCGCAAGGTTCAGGCAGATCCAGTTCGTCGAACGCCCGGCACCGGAGGTCCGGATTCCGCCGGAACGACTCGACGAGATCATGATCATGGCTGCGTGGATCGAGCTGGACCGGGCAAGCTTCGAGCCCATAGAGGGGGCTCAGTACCCCCGGTAAGCACGACCCTGCCGCTGGGCCCGGACGCCCGGCACCCGGTCGAGCGAGCCGTACCGCGCGATGGCATACCGCACCCCGGCGATGATGTTGTGCACGGGGTTATAGATATCGCCGTAGCCCTTCAACTTGTAGGCGTTGAAGGTCGGCGGGATGACCTGCATGAGGCCCTTCGAGGGCGTCCCGATCTGCGCGTTGTAGTCCCATGTGTTGATCGCGCGGGGATTGCCGCCCGATTCGTGGCGGATCATGAGGGCGATCGCCCGGGCATCGATCTGACGCGGATGGTGCCCGCGCATCACGAGGATCTTCTTGGCCTCGTGGATCCACTTGCCAACCTGACCCGGCACTTCTTGCTGGATGGGCATCTCGGGATGGATGGGGGCCGGTGCCGCGGGCATCGGCTTTTGCGGGGCCGGAGCCTGCGCATCCAGGGGCTTCGACGGCTGAGCGAGCGATGGATCGCCCGCACCAGCTGGCAAAGCCGACGAGGTATCCGGTCGAGACAGGATCAGCCGATCTACGCGTGACGAGTCCGGGGCGCCAGGCACCGAGGAAGCAGCAGGAACCGGATCAACGGCTGCGGATGCGGGAACCGGATTGTCTCCGGTTGCCGGGACCGGCGCCGGTCGTTCGTCCAACCTCGATGGCTGAAATCGAGCAGGGGTCGGGAAGGGATCACGCGAATAGACGAAAGTTCCGGACATTCAGCCACCCATCACCAGCAAAAGGCTCCTCTCAAGTTATGGTGAGGCAAGCGCCATGACTTGACCAAATTCACGCAAAGGTCCATTTAAGGAACGGTGAAACTCGCAAAATCAGGGGGGCAGCACACATGCTGCCCCCCTGATTTTGCGAGTTTCACCGTTCCTTAAATGGACCTTTGCGTGAATTTGGTCCAGTCATGGCGCTTGCCTCACCATAACTTGAGAGGAGCCTTTTGCTGGAGATGGGTGGCTGAAT
>JBEIFE010000136.1:0-5450 GCA_040382575.1 Candidatus Sericytochromatia bacterium | reverse complement strand
GTCCTTGACGGCATCGCCTTCTGCTGTCCCCATGTCGTCTCCATCACCTTCACCATCTCCATCCCCATCACCCACACCTTCCGCCACGCCTTCTCTTGCACCGCTGAATACCATCGCTGGCCGTGTCTCATTCGGTGGCGGGGAACCGGGCCAGTTGGTCGCCCTTTTTCTGAAGTTTTACAACGGGTCTGCTTTCATCAAGCCCGGGATCATCACGTCTTCCGATGCCGCGGGAAGTTATGCGTTCACGAGCTCCACCCTCGTGTCGGGCATGTATCAGGTCTGCTACGACGATGGTGGCCAGGAAGTGACGTCTTCTGACGTCAACACCGTCGGTGTTCTGGTGGGCGAGAGTTTCTCGTACACGGCCGGCACGGCGATCGAGAAGAACTTCGACCTCAAGTGGGAGTTCCGTCCCACGGTGGCGCCGAACGCCACGTTCACGACGGGCGGCACGTTCAGCTGGTCGAACAATGCCAACTTCCCCGGGGCTGAGTACCAGCTGGCAGTCGCTGATGCTGGAAAGTCCGTCCGATTTTCGTCTGCGTGGTCCTCTTCGACTTCGCGTAGCTGGAATGGCCGGATGGGCACCGAGACCGATACTCCGGCGGGTGCTTCCATGTCCGGTCAGGCCTACTATCAGGTCAAGTTCCGCAAGGCCGGGACCGTCTATGGTAGTCAGGGGCAGGGATTCTACGGTCAGACCAAGTGGGTGCCCATCACCATCAACTAGAACCCGGATATTCTGAATTCAGCGGGGGGACTGGCCGAGCCAGTCCCCCCCAGCGTTTGATCGATCTGGGATCAGCCCAGCCGGGCGATCCGACCGAAGGCCTCCAGGAAGATGTCGACCTGCTCGGGTAATCCGACGCTGACGCGCAACCCGTGGGGAATCCCGAAGCCGCGCAGAGGGCGCACGACGATCCCCTCGTCGAGCAGCGCTTCGGCCACCCGGTCGACCTCGGCCTCGGTGCCCATGTCGATCATGACGAAGTTGGCCTCGGAGGGAACGAAACGTGTGCCCAGGTTAGCGAGCCCACTCTCGAGTCGCCTCAGGCCGAGCTGGTTGTTCACGATCGTCTCGCGCAGGAAGTCCTCGTCGGCCAGGGCGGCGATCGCCCCCTCGAGCCCCAGCGTGGCGGCCTCGAAGGGCAGCTTGACCTTCTGGAGGGGCGCGATCAGGTTTTCGTGCCCGAGGCCATAACCGATGCGGATCCCGGCCAGCCCGTAAGCCTTCGAGAAGGTCCGCAGCGTCAGGACGTTGTCGGCCCGGTACAGCTGCGAGTCGGGGTATTCGTACCGACGCTCCCCCACGTATTCGTAATAGGCCTCGTCGAGCAACACCAGTACGTGCGGCGGTAGGCGGTCGAGGAAGCGCTCGAAGCTGGCTCGCGTGAAGATGGTCCCCGTCGGGTTGTTCGGGTTGGCCAGGTACACGAGTTTCGTGCGCGGGGTGACGGCTCCCGCCATCGTCTCGAGGTCGTAGGCGTGGTCTTTCAAGGGCACAGTCTTCACGACGGTGCCATGGGCCTTCGCGAGCACCATGAACCCGATGAACGTGCCCTCGGAGGTCAAGACTTCATCGTCGCCGTGCAAAAAGGTCCGCACGATGGTGGCCATGATGCCCTCGGAACCGCCTCCCAGGACGACGTTCTCGGGCTTCATGCGGTAGTGCTCGGCGAGGGCCTGCCGGAGCTTCATGCCGGTCGAATCGGGATACATGTGCAAACGCCCGAGCGCATCGCGCATGGCCAGGACGGCTCGCGGCGAAGGGCCCAGCGGATTCTCGTTGCTCGCGAGCTTGTGCACCCGTGCCAGGCCCTTGGCTCGCTGCACTTCTTCGACCGTCTTCCCGGGCTTGTAGGGAATCAGTTCATCGATGTGGTCGGGAACGAGGCGGGCTCGGGTGATCGGATGCGCGTTCATCGCGGGTGACTCTTCCTCGAGTGCATGGACCGGGTCAAATGTCCATGGTAACACGGACGGCAGGCTCTTGCTCCATGAACGAGACCGGGGTTGTCTGGTAACATGGGGTGACCGAGAGGAGTCGGGAATGCGTCGCGAACTGGAAGCCGGCATGGAACTCGACCTGGGCGGGCGCCTCTCGTACGCCCACTATCTGCAGCTCGATCGTCTCCTGTCTGCCCAGTTGCCGCTCAGTTCGCCGCAGCATCACGACGAGATGCTCTTCATCGTGATGCACCAGACGGCCGAACTCTGGATGAAGCTCGTGCTTCATGAACTCAAGGCTGCCGTGGCGGCCATCCGCGATGACCGTCTCGAACCTTGTTTCAAGATCCTCTCGCGGGTCAAGCAGATCCAGGCGCAGCTCGCCACGCAGTGGAGCGTCCTTGAAACCCTGACGCCCAGCGAGTATGCGCAGTTTCGCCATGTGCTCGGACCGGCCTCGGGCTTCCAGAGCTACCAGTACCGCGGGATCGAGTTCATCCTCGGGAACAAACATGCAGGAGCGCTCCAGGTCTTCGCCCACGATCCGGCGTTACACGATCCGCTGCACACCATCCTTCATGCTCCCAGCCTCTATGATGAGTTTCTTCGACATCTGGCGCGCCGCGGTTTCGAGGTGCCTGCCGACTGCGTCGAACGGGACTGGTCCCAGCCCTACCAGCGCCGTCCGGAACTGGTGAGCGTGTTCAAGACCATCTATGAAAACCCCGAGACCTGGTGGGATGCCTACGAGATGTGCGAGAAGCTCGTGGACGTCGAGGTGGCATTCCAGACCTGGCGCTTCCGTCACATGAAAACCGTCGAGCGAACCATCGGTTTCAAGCGCGGGACGGGTGGCTCTTCGGGCGTTTCGTTCCTCAAGCGTGCGCTCGAGCTCACGTTCTTTCCCGAACTGTTCGACGTCCGGACGGAGATCGGCGCATGAGGTCCTCGCATTCCGACCCTACCCTGTCGGGCGATTTCGATCGTTCCATCGCGGCCCTCGATTCCGGTCCACTCACCGAAGAGGGCCTTCGCCTCCGGATCTGGCCGCACTTCTCGCGCGTGCTCGAGTCGACACCTGATGCCATCTACCTGGCCAACCATTCTCTCGGTCGACCGCTCGACCGCAGCGTGCAGGATGTCCAGCATGCCCTGGAGGCCTGGTCGATGCGTCTCGACGATGCCTGGGATGTCTGGCTCGAAGGGCAGCAGCGCTTCCGTGCCGGCGTGGCCCGACTCATCGGTGCGCCGGGTCCCGACACGATCGTGTTCCGGACCAGCGCGGGGCAGGGGCTCAGGGCCGTCCTCAGTACCTATGATCGTCCCATCCGTGTCGTCACGACGCGGGGAGAATTCGACTCCATCGACTTCATCCTGAAGGCCTACGCCGACCGTCGCCGCGCCACGATCACCTGGGTCGCCCCGGATGCCCAGGGCCTGTTCGATGCCGCTTCCCTGCGCGCAGCCATCTCGGCCCGCACCGATCTCGTCGTGGTTTCCTCGGTGTTCTTCCAGACCGGCCAGGCCCTCCAGGGACTGGAAGAGCTGGTGGCGATCGCCCACGGCGTCGGGGCACGGGTCCTCCTCGATACGTATCACCATGCCGGCGTGATGCCGCTCGATGTGACGGCTCTCGATGTCGACTACGCGATCGGTGGTTCCTACAAGTATCTCCGTGGCGCCGCAGGCGCCTGCTGGCTCTACGTCAGTCCCCGGATTCTCGAGGAATCGCGCTTGCCCCTCGAGACGGGCTGGTTTGCCAAGGCGGCCCCCTTTCGTTATGCGCGCCCCGAGCGCGCGCTGTTTGCCGAGGGAATCGATGGCTGGCAGGAGTCCACCCCGCCCGTGCTGGCCCCTTTCCAGGCCCTCGCGGGCCTGGATCTCGTCAACGGCCTTGGCCTCGATCGGTTGCGGTCCTACTCGCTGCAGCAGCAGCGAGAACTCGTACGCCTCTTCCGCGAGGTCGGTATCCCGGCTCTGGGCGGTACCCCGGACCGAGGGGCCTTCGTCGTCGTCCGTCACGAGCAGGCTCCGATGCTTGCCTCGCGCCTGAAGGATGCCGGGGTCGTGACCGATGCCCGGGGTTCCAGCTGGCGCTTCTGTCCCGACCTTCTCAATACCCGGGCCGAACTGGCCACGGCCGTCCAGCGGGTCGCCAGGCTCATGGACTCGCTGCCTCCTCTCTCCTGATATCCCGCCTGTCCATCCACGAGGTCCCGATGATTGTGACTTCTTCCCCCGAACGCTCCTTGACGATGCCGTCCCACGAACTGATTCGACGCGTATACCGCCTCATCCTCACGATGCGTCACGTGCACGAGCGGGCGACCAATCTCCAGCGGCAAGGTCGCATTCACTCCTGGCTGGGGTGCCTGGGGCAAGAAGCCGCCATTCTTGGCACCGCGGCGGCGCTGGAGCCACAGGACTGGGTCTTCCCGACCTATCGGGAGCATCCCGTTCCCCTTTACCGGGGAGTGCCGCTCAAGTCGCTTTTCGACCATATCTTCGCCAACGGGGCGGACAACGTCATCGGCAGGAACCTGCCCCCGGAGTACTCGTTCCGCGAGGTCAACTTCGTCTGTTCCTCGGCCCCCCTGGGCAACCAGATTCCTCAGGCCGTGGGTGCGGCCTGGGCGGCCAAGATCAGGCGTGATCCCGTCGTGACCATGGCATATTTCGGTGATGGCACTTCGAGTCAGGGTGATTTTCACGTGGCGATGAACTTTGCTGGCGTGTACCGGACGCCCACGATTTTTGTCTGCCAGAACAACGGCTGGGCCATCTCGACGCCCACGCGCGTCCAGACCGTGTCAGGGTCGTTTGCCGAGAAAGCGCTCGCTTACGGATTCGATGGCGTTCAGGTCGATGGCAATGACTTCATCGAGACCTATCTCGCCACGCGGGTGGCCGTCGAGAAGGCCCGTTCGGGTGGCGGTCCGACCCTGATCGAGTGCCTGACCTATCGCGTGGGCCCCCACAGTACCTCCGATGACCCGTCGCAGTACCGGGATCCAGCCGAGGTCGAGGCATGGCGTGATCGTGACCCGCTCCTGGTCCTCGAGCGACGGATGCGTGAGGCCGGTGCCTGGGACGATTCCTGGGTGGCGGATGCCATGGAAGAGACGCGCCTCGAGGTCCTGGAAGCCTCCGAGGCCTCGGAACACGAGGCACAGCCGGCCCGCGAGACGATGTTCACCGACGTGTATGCCTCGATGCCATGGCATCTCGTGGAGCAACTGGAGGAGGCCCGGGGCAACTGATCCCTGTCAGGTCTGGCCCCGTTCGGACCGGAAGAGAGCCGGTACCGGATCTCGTTTCAGTGCAACCGCATCCCGATCCACGTGGCCAGGAGGCCCCCGGCCACGCTTGCACAGACATAGGTTGCTGCAAGGCCCGGTTGTCCGGCCTGCAGCAATTCGAGGCTCTCGAGCCCGAAAGTGGAAAAGGTCGTGAATGATCCCAGAAAGCCCACTCCCGTGAACAGGGCTGTTCCCTCATGG
>JBEIFE010000135.1:0-5478 GCA_040382575.1 Candidatus Sericytochromatia bacterium | reverse complement strand
TGACGAGGTCGGGAGTGTCGTTCGTGAGCGCTGGATCGAGGCCTCGGGACAGATTGTCAAGGAACTCGTCTTCTGAGGCCTGAGGGTCTCGTATCATCCTGGAGGAACCATGAGCGACATCTCGGGTATCGATCCCATCAAGCAGACCATCAAGATGGCGTCTCCGGTGGTGCCGTCCGCTGGCGAAGCCCCCCCCGTTCCGGGTAATCCCGATGCACCCGCTGGTGCTGAACCAGCGGTACGTGACCTCATCAACCTCCAGACGGCGGATGCGTCGGATCTGGGACTCGGCGAGGCTGCCGGCCCTGGGGGACAGCGTGGTCGCGTCCTGACGGCATCCTCCGGTGAGGTCATGTCGGCCATCGGTTCCGTCCCTGCCAGCGGGGCCATGCCGGGCCTGCCCCCTGCTGGCAAGCCCATCGAGGCGCCGCGCCCCATTCCTGCCGCTCCCGTGCTGTCGATGCCCAAGACGGATGTCCCCGGCAGCGTGAGCTACAGTTCGCCTTCTTCGGTCAAACCCGAGCCTCGTTATCTGGATGTGCAGGGATGTACGGGCATGGGCGCGCCGTCGGGCAAGTCCTACAAGGTGCTCGAAAGTGATGCGATCGCCATGTACTCGCTGCTCAAGGAAAAGCCCCTGTGGCAGATGGATGAACTCAAGAGCGCGCTCAAAACGTACTTCGGAATCGAGGCCGAGGTCACCAAGGTAGACGGGCGTAATGCCATCGTGGGCAACGATGGTCGCGTCATCGCCGTCGATACCGAGGGCAACGGCGCCATCGACATCAATGACCTCCAGTTCGGAAATGCCCTGCAGGCCGCAGGCGTCGACATCTCCCAGATCAAGAGCGCCAGCGAGATGATGAAGGACATGCTCGAGGGCGCCAAGCGGGCCCTCACGGTCTGCGAGATGCTCGAAAAGATGAACAAGGAGATCGCCGAGCGCGAGGCTGCCAACGATGCCATCCGCGGCAGGGCTTCTGCAGCCGATGCCGCGGCCCGCGGGGCTGCCGGTGCCGTCGCGGCGTCCGGACCCAAGTTCACTCCTTCCGGCGATCCCGCCACACCCGCGGCGGGGGCTTCCTCGGCCGCCGCATCTTCGGCTGCGGCCGCCTCGTCGGGCGGAGCCGCGTCCGCGCCTGCCTCGTCCGGTAGCAAGGGGACCGTCTGATGGAAACGCCGCTGCTCACCCGTGCCGAGGTCGTCGAGCGTATCGAGCGCCTGAATGGCTGCATCGGCCGCGAACACGAGCTCAAGAAGAAACTGGTCACCATGAAGATCCGTGGCGACTTCCAGCGCGTCCGCGAGATGATGGCTGAGCACGATGCGTTGATCGCCGAGATCAGTCGTATCCAGATGGAAGAGATGCTGCCCATCGTCGTCGAGCTCGATCGCTTCACGAAGGCCGCTCAGACGATCCTGGAAGCGTACGAGCGTGCCAAAGCGTAAGGCGCTGCTGGTCTTCCCCCCGCAGTGGACCCCCCAGAACCCGCATTTCGCCTTGCGGGCTCTGGCGGGACATCTGCGAGCCCACGACATCGAGGTCGCCCTCCGCGACCTCAATGTCGAGTATTACGATTCCATCCTGACCCCCGAGAGCCTGTCGCTTGCGCGCGACCGGATCCGCCTCGACCTCGAATATCTCGGTTACCAGACCATCATGCGTCAGATGATCGACGAGAAGAGCCACCAGGCGGACGTCGATGCGGCGCGTTTCATGGCAATGCGGCGGTTCGAGGAGGTCAACCCTGGAGCGCTCGATCGCTTGCCCGGGCTGATCCTGGATGCCAAGGAGACGCTTCGTGACCCGCGGCGCTACTACAATCCGGACTTTCTGATCGAGTCCTTCCGGACCATCGATCTGGCCCTCCAGGCGCTCTCGCTTCCGTATCATCCGGCCAACCTGTCCTACATCTACTTCGATCAGCCCGATGCACGGTTCACCATCCGGACGGCTCATGAATTCGCCAACTCGCCGTCATCCAACATGTTCCACGCGTTCTTCGAGCGGCAGATCGAGTCGCTTCTGGCAGAAGATGCGGCCTACATCGGCATTTCCATCAACTCGTTCTCGCAGGTCCTGCCGGGTCTGACGCTGGCGCACATGCTCCGCAAGGCGGCGCCTCCCGGGGTGCATATCGGTCTGGGCGGGAACCATCTGGGCCGAGTCAAGGAGACGTTGCTCGAACGCCCCGATTTCTTCGAGTATTTCGCGCACAGCCTCGCGACCAGCGAGGGCGAGCAGCAACTCGTTCACATGGTGCAGGCCCTCGTGGATGGTCACAGCCTCGACGAGGTGCCCAACATCCTCTACGCCGGTGAGGATGGGGTGCCCCGGGCCTCGAAGGCGGCCAGGGCACCCCAGATGGACAAGATCGGCCACCAAGATCTGGCTGGACTTCCGATGGAGCTTTACTTCTCACCCGAGCCCCTGCTCACCATCCAGGCCAGCAAGGGGTGTTACTGGGGCAAGTGCTCGTTCTGCGACTCCTTCTTCGGGGTCGACCTCGATTTCAAGTCGATCGACAAGCTCGTCACCGAGATCCGCCACCTCAAAGAGACCTACGGGGTCCGGCTCTTCCAGTTCATCGATGAGGCACTGCCTCCGAACTACATGGAAGCGATGGCCAGGCGCTTCATCGACGAGAAGCTCGATATCCAGTGGTTCAGCAATGGACGCCTCGAGACGGGCTTCACCCCCGAGTTGATGCCTCTGCTGCACGACGCGGGTCTACGGATGGTCCTCTGGGGGTACGAGACCGGTGCTCCCCGGATCCACAACCTCATCAAGAAGGGCGTGTCCTTCAGCCGACGTCACGACATCCTGCGTGGTTCGGCCGATGCGGGCATCTTCAATTTCGCCTACATCTTCTTCGGCTTCCCCTCCGAGACGCTCGAGGAGGCGAATGCCACCATCGACGCCATGTGCGAGAACACCGACATCATCCATGCGTACGGGCGTTCGGTGTTCACGCTCGGGAAGCAGAGTCCGCTGTATGGCGATCTCGAAAAGAACGGGGACATCCTCGAGGAAGTCGTCGATATCGAGGATCTGTCTTCCAATATCTCGTTCAAGACCCGTGGCGGCATGTCGGATGAAGAACTCAACGAGGTCATGAAGTCCTGCACCACCAGGTGCGCCACGGCTTATGACCATGCGCTCTGGTTCTACCTGCGCAGCCGGGAAAACATCCACTACTACCTGGCCCGGTTCGGCGCCGAGCACGTGCGGAATGCCTCGTTCAAGCGTCTCAACGTCCAGCTCGTGGAGACGACGTGATGAGAAGCCCCCTGGGCTGGAAAAGCCTCAGTTCGGGCCTCCTGGTCGCGGTTTTCGCAGGACTGGTGGCTTGTGCCCCTGCGCAACTGGCCTCGACGGGCTCCTCGACGGCGGGGGGGCTGTCAGTTGGACCCACGGACGGTGCCTTGAAAGCCAGTCTGTCAGGGCAGGTACTCGCGCCCGACGGTCGGCCACTCGCGGATGCGCTCGTGCGGATCTACGAGGTGCCGGCTGACCCGCTCAAGACCGTCGCTCCGCTCAAGACCGTCGCTCCGCTCAAGACCGTCGCGCCATTCAGCGTGGCGAGCGAGCCGGGAGTTCGCGAGGTTCGCTCGGGTCAGGATGGCCGTTTTGCCTTCCCGGGGCTGCCTGCAGGGACCTGGACGGTCGTGGCCGAGCAGGGTGACGACCTGAAGGCCCTCACGCGTGTCGAGACGGGGGCGAGTCCGGCGATCGCCGGTACCTTGCGCCTGGCAGCACCCGGGACCATCCGCGGGGTCGTCTCGGCTCCCGACCAGCCGCTGGTCAATGATTTCACCCGGGTGGACGTGTTCCTTCCGGGCCTGCCCTTCGTCGTCAAGCCGGCCGAGTCCGGGATCTTCGCGCTCACGGGCGTCCCGGCCGGTACATACGTGCTGCGCGCTTACCGCGATGGCCTTGGCGAAGCTACCCGGACCGAGGTGACGGTCCAGCCCGGGCAGGTCACCGAACTGGGCTCGGTCGCCATGACGCGCCGGGTTCCTCGCATCACGCGCCTCGACCCTCCCTACGTTCCCGAGGGCGGCGTCCTGCGGATCGTGGGGGAGAACTTCGGGATCCAGACCGGGGATCCCTTCCAGGTCTTCGTGGACGGCAAGGTCGTGCGCGGCGTGCGCGCCACGAATGCCTCCACCCTCGAGGTCCCGGTCACGGAAGACCTGCAATCGGGAAAGGTGTTCGTGACGGTCGGCTCTCTCGAGAGCAATGCCCTGGCCTTCCGCAAGTTCGTGGATTTACGGCTGGGGATTCCCGACGGGGCTCTGGCGCTGTCCGTCGGACATTTTCGCCGGCTTCCGGAGGCAATGGGGATACCCGACGACTACGGTGTGCCGGTTCCGCTTTCTTCGGGACCGGAATGGTCGGTGACGGGTGACGTTGCAACCCTGGACGCCAGCCGGTCCCTGCTGGCCCTCCGCGAGGGCGAGGGTGAACTCCGGGTCACCTGGGGTGGCCTTTCCGTCCGTCAGCCCGTGCAGGTGCATCCTCCGGGGGCCTGGGTGCCATCGGCGCTCGTGGGAAGCCACATGGTCATGGGGGACGACGATGGATCGGCCAGCGAGCCGCTCCTGCGCGGACCCTCGCAGATCGTTTTCGATGCCCGTGGACGTCTCATCATCGGCGACGAGCATCCGGGAGAGGAGTCAGCGGCCTTCGATCCGGAACCCGAGTACAACCGCCTGCGTATCTTCGAGGGTGGAGTCCTGCGCCCCTGGGACCTGCACACTCCGGACGGCGAGATCTTCGAGTTTCACGCGCCGCGCGGGATGGCCCTGGCTCCCGATGGCCATGTGCTGGTCGTGGACGCCGAGCGACAGCAGATTTTCCGGGTGAGCCCTGACGGTGAGGTGTCGGTCGTGGCGGGATCCGGTCAGGTGGGGTATCAAGACGGGGCGGCTCCGGAGGCCCGATTTGATTTGCCCTGGGCGATCTCCGTCTCCGCCGAGGGGCGCATCGCCATCAGCGATCTCGGTAACCGCCGCATCCGTCTCATCGAAGATGGCCAGGTTTCGACCCTTGCCGGTACGGGCGAACAGGGACTGCAAGATGGCCCACGGGGCACCGGGACCGTCCATGCCCCGTACGGGCTGGCATGGGCCCCGGATGGCACGTTGTGGACCTCGGACAAGCAGGGGAACTGCCTGCGCACGATCGATGCGAGCGGGCACATCCGGACGGTCAGCAGGCCCGTCGGGCTGCTCGATAAGGCTGGCCTGAACGCATTGTTTGCATCTCCAACCCTCGAGGGGCCCCTGAACCAGGTAGACTTCCGCATGCCCTACGGTCTGCGCTTCGATCGTGAGGGCGCCCTGTGGGTCTGCGACTGGCAGAGCACCAATATTCGTCGGATCAAGGACGGTCAGGTCACGACCGTGCCTCGCATCGACCGAAACTTCCAGGGTATCGAGATGTTTCAGGGCATCACCGGAAACTATTCCATC
>JBEIFE010000134.1:0-5533 GCA_040382575.1 Candidatus Sericytochromatia bacterium | reverse complement strand
TGATCGATCTTGAGCCCCGCCCGGACCAGGCCAGCCGGGTCGGGGGTGACCAGGCCGATCCGCCAGCCTGACCAGACCTCCGTCAGGCGACGAGCGATCGCCTCCAGACCGTCCCGGGCACCACCCGGCATACCGATGCGCTGTCCGTACGGGGGATTGAACACGACCCAGCCCGGCTCACCAGGAGGCGGAAGGGCCTCGAAAAAATCCGCCTGTTCAAACCTCACCCATTCCCTCACCCTGGCACGGGTGGCATTGGCCTCGGCCCCCTGCAGGATCCGGCGGCTAACCTCCCGGGCCAGCACCCGGAAGTCCTCCGGGGCTGCCGACATCTCCTCACTGGCCTTGCGTTTGAGATGTTGCCAGGTCGCCTCGCGATGCCCGGGCCAATCCTCGAAGGCAAACGTCCGGTCGATCCCGGCAGCGACGCCTGCCCCTCGTCGTGCAGCTTCGAGCGCGATGGTGCCACTTCCTGCCATCGGATCGACCAGAAGCCTCGAACCGTCATATTGCACGAGATCTAGCAAGGCAGCCGCCATCGTCTCCCGGAGCGGCGCACGACCGGTTTCGAGCCGATAACCCCGACGATGCATGGGATCCCCGCTGGCTTCGAGCGATAGTTGCCACTCACCATCGCGACACCTTGCCATCAGACCCTGGAGGCCTGCGACAGGCTCGGATACGGGAAAGGCCGTCTGAAACTCGGCGAGAACGCGACGGAACGCCGCGGGCATGCCGTCTGCCCCCTCGATTCGAATCCCGTATCCGGCTCGGATCCAGAGATCCCAAGGCAGGGCCTGAAGGCGATCGACCAGGGCTAGCGGATTGGGAGCGCGAAAGGAAGCCAGACGCAAGCGGATGTGGCTGGACAGGCGCCCGTGCAATTGAACCCGCATCATGTCATCGAGACGAGCCTCGAACTCGACACCACCGGGGACGGTGCTCCCGCCCGGAATACCCAGCGAGGACAACTCATCGAGCAGCAGGCGCTCCACACCAGGGAAGCAAGAGGCATACCACGTATGAGCCGGCGCCTGGACATGCTGTTTCAGTCTTCGTTCGGACGGTTCTCGGGGCCACAAGGACATGTCTGGATTCCTCGAATCGCGCACTCCCGGGCGAAAAGCCGGAAGGCTGCCTGTATGGTATCCTGTTTCACGGCAGGCGGCCTCGGGGCCGCCAGGGACACACCTGGACGAGGGCGTCGGGAGAACCGACGCCCTCGTGTGCGTGATTCTCCGCCCTTGACCCAGTAACGCATCCAACATAGCAAGGAGCAAGTCGAGCATGGTGGACAAGTCGACCGCCCTCGAATGGTACCGGAAGATGGTGCTCATCCGGCGCTTCGAGGAGAAGTGCGCCGAAGGGTACGCGCTGGGCAAGATCGGGGGATTCCTTCATCTCTATATCGGCCAGGAAGCCGTTGCCGTGGGCGTCATCTCAGCACTCAATGATGATGATGACATCGTCACGCATTACCGCGACCACGGGCACGCAATTGCCCGCAACCTCGACACCAACGCCCTGATGGCCGAACTCTACGGCAAGGCGACGGGCTGTGCCGGTGGGCGCGGTGGCTCCATGCACCTGGCAGACGCCTCGAAACATTTCTGGGGCGGCTACGCGCTGGTCGGCGCCCACCTCCCGATGGCCGTGGGCCTCGCCATGGCAGCAAAGTATCAGGAGCAGGACCGCTGTGCGCTGACGATCTTCGGTGACGGTGCTTCCAACAATGGAGGCTTCCACGAGTCACTCAACTTCGCCTCGGTCTTCAAGCTGCCCGTCATCTTCATGATCGAGAACAACCTCTACTCGATGGGTGTCGCCCTCAACCGCGACTCGTCGATTCCCGACCTCTACAAGCGCGCTGAGGGCTACGGCATGCCTGGCTGGTCCTTCGACGGCATGGATGTCGAAGCCTGTTTCGAGGCCGGCCGAAAGGCCGTCGAGCATGTCCGCTCGGGCAAGGGCCCCGTGCTTCTCGAGGCCAAAACCTATCGCTTCCGTGGCCACTCGATGGCCGATCCCGAGATGTACCGTTCGAAGGAAGAGGTCGATTTCTGGAAGAAGCGCGACCCCATCTCGACCTGGAAGTCTCGCTGCATTGAGCAGGGGATTGCGACGGCCGAGGAATTCGACGCCACCGAGCAAAAGGCGAACGAAGAGGCCGACGCTTCCGTGCGTTTCGCCGACGAGAGCCCGGAACCCGCCCTCTCGACGCTCGCCGACCACCTCTATGCCACACCGCTCGAGACCACGACCGCCACGCTCGCGGCCCATCGCTAGGAGTATTGCCCCATGCCAGTCTTGACCGTACGTGAGGCCATCCAGGCCGCCCTGCGCGAGGAGATGCGCCGGGACGAGAAGGTCTTCCTGATGGGCGAGGACATCGCCTACTATGGATCCGCCTATGGCGTGACCAAGGGCTTCGTCGACGAGTTCGGTGAAAAGCGCGTCATCGATACCCCGATCTCCGAGACCGCCATCATCGGCGCGGCCACGGGTGCCGCCATGGGCGGCCTGCGCCCCGTCCCCGAGATCATGAGTATCAACTTCGCGCTGCAGGCCATGGACCAGGTGGTCAATCACGCAGCGAAGCTCAGCTACATGTTCAATGGCCAGATCAAGGTACTGATGGTCATGCGGACGCCTGCTGGCTGGACCCAGCTCTCGGCCACGCACTCTCAGACCCTCGAACTGCTCTTCGCCTACATCCCCGGTCTGAAGGTCGTCATGCCCTCGACCCCGTATGACCACAAGGGTCTGCTGAAGAGTGCCATCCGAGATGATGATCCCGTCATCTTCATCGAGCATGCGCTCATCTACAAGGAAAAGGGCGAGGTGCCTGACGGAGAATATCTCGTACCTATCGGCAAGTCCGTGCTGCGGCGTCCCGGCAAACACGTCACCGTCGTGAGCTATTCGCGGATGGCCATCGAGTCGATGAAGGCTGCCGACCTTCTGGCCAAGGAAGGCATCGAGGTCGAGATCATCGATCTGCGTAGCCTGCGACCGCTGGATCTCGAGCCCGTGATCGAATCGGTGAAGCGCACCAACCGCGTCGTCATCGCCGAAGAAGGATGGCGGACCTACGGGATCGGCGCCGAGATCGCCGCGAGCATCCAGGAGCACGCCTTCGACCACCTCGATGCTCCCGTGAAGCGGGTGGCGGGCAAAGAAATCCCCGCTCCCTACAACCGGGCTCTCGAGCTGGCTTGTTACCCTGACTTCAAGGACGTCGTCGCGGCGGTCCGCGACGTGCTCGCCTAGGCACCGGAGGGTTCGAGAACCATGGCCAAGAACATCCCGATGCCCAAGATGGGCTATGACATGACCGAGGGCAAGATCCTCCGCTGGCTCAAGGCCGAGGGCGAGGCCGTCAACAAGGGAGAGCCGATCGCCGAGATTCAGACCGAGAAGGTCAACATCGAGGTCGAGGCTTTCGAGGGTGGCGTCCTGGCACGCATCCTCCACCCCGCGGGGGCAGACGTGCCCGTGGGCGAGACCATCGGAATCATCGCAGCTCCTGGCGAACAGGTGGACGTACCGACGCCGGCCGCTGCGGCCCCTGCAGCTCCGGCCGCCCCGGTGGCGGCTCCTGCAGCGGCTGCGGTGGCACCGGCTGCCGTTGTCGAAGCTCCTGCAGCAGCACCCGTGCGGGCTGCGGGCGAGCGAATCAAGGCGAGCCCCCTGGCCCGCCGGATCGCACGTGAGAAGGGCCTCTCACTCGAGACGATCGCTGGCTCGGGTCCAGATGGCCGGATCGTACGCAAGGATGTGGAACAGGCTCAGGCGGCGCCTGCCGTCGCGGCCGCGGTGGCGGCAGCTCCGGTGACCGTGAGCCGTGGCGATCGCCGCATCTCGCTGACCCGTATGCGGCAGGCCATCGCCCGTCGCCTGAGCGAGAGCAAGATCGGCGCACCGCACTTCTATGTCACGATGGCCATCGACATGACGGAGGCCGTCGCGTTCCGCTCGCAGTTCAATGCGGCCGTGAGCGAGGCTGAAAAGGCCACTTTCAATGACCTCGTCGTGAAGGCCGTGGCCCTGGCAGCTCGCCAGGTGCCGGGCATCAATGCCTCCTGGGGCGAAACCGAGATCGTCGAACGTGGTGACGTGCACATCGGCGTTGCCGTCGCACTCCCCGAGGGACTGGTCGTGCCCGTGCTGCGGCATGCGGATCAGCTCGACCTGGCCTCGCTGGCCAGCGGAAACAAGGAACTCATCAACCGCGCCAAGGCCAACAAGCTGAAGCCGGACGAGATGCAGGGTGGCACGATCACCGTGAGCAACCTCGGCTCCTTCGGCGTCGAGAGCTTCACGGCCATCATCAATCCCCCCGAGGCGGCCATCCTGGCCGTTGGCGGAATCTCGAAAGAGCCCTTCGTGGGGAAGGACGACCAGATCGAGGTCCGTTCGATCATGCGGGTGACGCTCTCGAGCGACCATCGCGTCATCGACGGGGCTCAGGCCGCCGCGTTCCTGAAGGCCTTCAAAGGTATCCTCGAGCAGCCGATCAAGCTACTCCTCCCGGTGAAGGCGCAGGCCTGAGATGTCGAACACCTACGACGTCGCAGTCATCGGTTCCGGTCCTGGCGGCTACGTGGCCGCCATCAGGGCATCGCAGCTCGGTCTCAAGGTGGCGGTCGTCGAGCGTGAATCGCTCGGGGGCGTGTGCCTGAACTGGGGCTGCATCCCGACAAAGGCGCTGCTCAAGAACGCCACCGTGCTCCAGACGATCCGCAAGGCCGAGTTCTTCGGGATCGCCGTCGAGGGCGTGAAGCCCGATTACAGCAAGGCCGTCGAGCGGTCGCAGGGCGTGGTCGCCAAACAGACGGCCGGCATTGGCTACCTCATGAAAAAGAACAAGATCGATGTGCTGAAGGGCCAGGGCACCGTGCTCGGTCCCGGATCCTTCGCCGTCGATGGCGTCCGTCACGAGGCCAGGCATATCATCGTGGCCACGGGCGCCACACCGCGCGTGCCCGACGGGCTCGTGGCGGACGGGAAGACCGTGTTCACGGCTCGTGAAGGCGTGTCGATGTCCGACCTGCCCGAGCGCATGCTGATCCTGGGCGGAGGTGCCATCGGCTGCGAGTTCGCCTATGTTTTCGCGAGCTATGGCTGCAAGATCACGCTCATCGAGGCAGCCGACCATCTGCTGCCGCGCGAGGAACCCGAGATCGCAGCCGTCCTCGAGAAGGCCTACGTCAAGCTCGGAATCGAGGTCCTCTCGAAGCACCGGGTCACGAAGGCCACGCAGTCGACCTCGGGCGTCACACTCGAAGTCGAGGCACCCGACGGCTCGCAGCGAACACTCGAGGCACCGCGCCTGCTGGTCGGGATCGGGGCTAGCCCCAACGTGCAGGGCCTCGGCCTGGAGCACGTGGGAGTGCGCCTCGAGCGCGGCGCGATCGTCACCGATGGCGTCGGCCAGACCAGCGTGCCGGGCATCTGGGCTATCGGCGATGTCACGGGCAAGGCGATGCTGGCGCATGTGGCCTCGGCCATGGGCGTCGCCTGTGCCGAAACG
>JBEIFE010000133.1:0-5566 GCA_040382575.1 Candidatus Sericytochromatia bacterium | reverse complement strand
TCGTCCGCATGCACGCAGGCGAAGGTGGCGAGCTGCGGGAACGAGGCGAAATAGTCGAGCCGCTGCAGAGCATGTGCCGGGAGCATGGGGGGCGGCTCGAGTTCGAGGGCACCGGCCTCCGCGGCCCACGACAGCCAGAGCGCGTCCAGGCGCCGGAACAGCCGCAGCAGGTCGCCCGTGAGGACGGCCTGTCCGCCCTCGCGCCAGACGAGACCCGGGACCTCGAGCACGCTCGTCACGCGCCCACCCCGGGGAAGAAGGCCTGGCGAATGGAGGCCATCGTCGCGAACGCGCCCTTCTGGAGCCGCGTCATGTCGACGGGCTTGCCCGACACGTCCTCGAGGAACAGCACGAGGTCCATGACCTGGATGCTCGTGAGCAACCGCTCCTCGATGAGCGGCGTCTCGTCCGTGAGCTTCGCGGGATCATAGGTGGGATGACGCTGCAGGATCCACTGGCGAAGCTCGGATGCGATCTCGGGGGCGTTCAAAGCTGCGGTTCCTCCTCGAAGACTCCGATACGGGTCAGGTAGTTGAGCGCGTTGCGCGAGAGCGCGCGGCGCCGCTCGCGGGCCGTTTCCGTCTCGAAGGACGACACCGAGAGGTCGTAGGCCCCCGCGAGTCCGGCGTCCCGGAACATCGAGGGGTTGTGGTATTCCTTCCAGATGCTCGCGAGGTAGCCCACGAGGTACTCGCGCACGCCCGTCCGGGTCTCGGAACTCCACGAGGGCGCGTGCGTCTCCCAGAGATCGCGCACCATCTGGCGACCGAAGGCCAGGTGACGGCTCTCGTCCTGGTGGTGCATGCGGTGGATGCCCTGCACGAGTGGATCGAGCGAGGCGTCGTTCATCATGCGGACATTGAAGGCATCCGCGATCTCCTCGAAGAGCATCACCTTCGTCCAGAAGAGGAAGTCCTCCTCACCGGTCGCATGCTCCCGCGGGAAGACCATCTTGCGATCCGGGTAGACCTTGCCGGCATACTTCAGGCAGAAGGCCCCGAAGATGCGCATGTGCTGACTTTCTTCCTCGAGAAAATGGTGGATGTAGCCCGTCACGGCGCCCGTCTCCGGGCGGTAGCACTGGCGAGCCAGGCCCTCGATGAGGGCTTTCTCGCCGTTGATGTTCAGGCTGAAGAAGTTTACGGCCTCGAAGAAGGCCAGGCGCTTGCGCGCCGCCTCGTCGAGGCCCTCGAAGGCGGGGTGCCCGGCGAGGGCTGACAGGTCGGGCGTGAACGCCCACGCCGCCGGGTCGAAGGTCTCGGGCCACACGAGCCCGCGATCGGCCGGGGGATGGTCCTTCTCGGAAAGCGCGCTCAGACGCTCGGCAAGAACCTGCAAATCCGCCATGGATTCACCTCTTTTCCAGGATCACGGCCTGCCAGTTCAGCCCGAAGCCTGCCATCAGGAGCAACAGCCGCTGACCTGACCGTACCATACCCGATTCCTCGAGCCGCAAGAGGTTCACGACGTTGTCCGAACTGATGATGTGAGCGACGTCGCCAAGGCTGGCCAGGTAGACCTTTTCCAGGGGAATCCGCAGCAGGCGTGACAGCACCTGCCAGGTCTTCACGTGGGTGTTCTGCGGGATGACCCAGTCGAGGTCGGCCACGCCGAGACCGGCCTTCGCGCAGACCTCGTGTACCAGGCGGTGCGTGTAAGCGAAGTAGCTACCCACCGTCTCGTCGTCGGTGGCGCGAGCGAGCGAGCCGTTCGTGATGGCATGCGTGGCCACGATCCGGTACCCGCGGTCCTCGCGACCGACCCAGCATGCGGCCGCGCCATCCGAGATCAGGTTGAACGCCTGCTCGTGGTGCGCCCCCTCGGGGAAGCGGTCCGCCGTCACGCAGAGCACGCCCTCGAGTTCGGGCTCGCTGACGAGCAGCGACCGGGCCAGGCGCAGCGAGCCGAGCATGGAGGTGCAGGCCTGCTGGTTGAGGCCGATCACGGCGGCATCCGGCAGATCGAGATCCGCCTGCAGGTGACTGGCCGGATAGTCCATGAGGTGCTTGACGTCCCGTGTGGCGCGGAAGACGGCCTCGTCCCCGCGATTGCCGTTGCACGTGAGGCAGGTCGCATAGAGGATCGCGCCCGTCCGCCCCAGGTCGATGCCCGGAAGATCGGCGAGTTTCCGAGCAGCCCGCAGAGCCAGGTCATAGGCATCGGTCCCGGGGGAAGCGACGTGATGCTGAACGAAGCCGGCATCGGCGAGCGTCTCGAGAGGGCTGAGGACCCGGCCTGCCGCCACGGTGTCGGCCAGGGCGATCGCCTGGTCCCCGAGTGCGAACGCCCACCCGTGAACGTAGACCGGAGCCGTCACGGACGCGCCCCACCGAGCCGAGGAAAGAAGCGACCCGTGACGCCGAGATACTGGCGGTACTCCTCGCCAAACTCGGACTCCGAAAGACGACACTCTTCCCGCCTGGCCGTGACGTTGAGCGCCCCGAACTGGTACGCAAGCAAGATCATGGTGAGGGGGCCGGGAGCAGCCAGCAGAGCGGCCGTGAAGGCCATGAGGAACGACGTGTAGAACGGGTGCCGGATGTAGCGATAGGCGCCATAGGTCACGATGGATGCAGGGGCATCGTTGGTCTGGTGCCAGAGCGCGAGACGCACCCGGTGCGTACCCAGCGTGAGGGCGATGAGCGCGATCGAGCTGCTGGCCAGCAAGACGGACACGAGGCTCGCCAGCAGACCGATTTTGCCTCCGAGCGGGTAGGGAGCCAGCACAGCGGGTAGCAGGTGAAAAAATCCGAGCAGGCAGACGATGGGGACCAGGAAGAAAGGGCCTCCCGTGAGCCACCAGCCCAGGTTGAGCTTCCCGTCGCGCCGGAAGAAACCGACGGGCAGGTAGCCGATCCAGGCGTAGTTGAGCACGATCAGCGCGAGCAGTTCCTTGGACACGAGAACCTCCAGAGCTTGAGGAAATCAGGCGCCGCCGGACGGAGCGGTGGCGGTGAGTGGCTTGAGGCGCCCCTCGAGATGGGCCGCTCGCGTGGCGAATCGGGCCAGCTTGCCCGTCGCCGTGCGCAGAATGCCCTCGGGGGCCACGAGAACGACCTCGTGGGGCGTGACATCCTCGTTACGCAGGGCGAGACGAATGGCCTGCTCGACGCCTGTCAAGGCCGCGGCGGGCACCTGGGGAGCCACCTCGGCGACGATGACCAGGCGCTCCGAACGTTCGCCCTCGAGGGCAAAGGCCACCGAGGCGATCAGGCCCGGGTGACAGCCGGCGATCGCCGCCTCGAGGTCCGCCGGATGGAGGTTCCGACCGTTCAGGATGATGAGTTCCTTGATGCGCCCCGTGAGCACGAGCTCTCCCCCGTGCAGGAAACCGAGGTCTCCGGTACGCAGCCAGTCGGGCCGACCCTCGAGAACGTGACCGAAGGGGCCATTCGCGTCCGGAGAGGACACCTCTCCCCAGTAGCCGCTGGCCACGGAGGAACCCTTGAGCCAGACCTCCCCCACGCGCCCGGACTCGACCCGTTCTCCCGACGCCGGATCCACGACGGCGAGTTCGAGATCTCCCCAGGTCCGGCCCAGAGGCACGAGGGTTCTCGCCCCCTCGGTCCCGACGGGAACCTCGACGACCTGCCCATCCGCCAGCGCGGCCGCATCGAGCGATACCGGATTCATGCCTTTCAAGCGGCCTGGCCCCGTCACGATCAGCGTCGCCTCGGCCATACCATAGGACGGAAAATAGGCGCACGAATCGAAGCCCTTCGGTCCGAATCGCGCTGCGAAGCGCTCCAGGGAACGCACCCGTACGGGTTCGGAGCCGCAGAAGGCACCGATCCAGTTCGAGAGATCGAGAGCTTCGAACTCGGCGGGGGTGGTCCGGATGGCCGCGAGGTCGAAGGCGAAGTTCGGACCACCCGAGTACGTCCCCCGGTACCGAGATATGGCCGAAAGCCACCGACCGGGCTGCTCGAGGAACTCCATGGGGCTCATGAGGTGGGTCGGGAAGCCTACCCAGAGCGGCAGGAGGATCATCCCGATGAGGCCCATGTTGTGGTAATGCGGCAACCAGGAAATGGCCACCTCACGCTCGTCGAAGGCGCTGGCGCGCGCGATCTGATCGAGATTGGCCGCGAGTTGACCGCGCGTGACGCACACACCCCGGGGAGCCGAGGTCGAGCCGGAGGTGAACTGGACCAGTGCGAGCGTTTCTGGACCTGAATCGAAAGCGGGCAGTTCGGCCTCGGGCCCCGACTGGAGACAGGTCGCCTCGACATCGAGAAACAGGGCCACTTGCTTGAGCCGCGGCAACAGAACCGGATCTCCCAGCAGGAGCGTGGCACCGCTTGCGCGAATGATCCCCTCGAGCCAGACTCGCGTCCGATCGGTGACGGGGGGCCCCGCGGGGACGACGACCCCTCCGGCCAGCCAGACAGCCAGCACGGAAACCACGAACTCCAGCCCCGGTGCGTGGGCCAGCACCACCCGATCACCGGGACGGATGCGGGCTGCGAGATGACGAGCGCCGCGGGTGGCCTGCTCCAGCAACTCCTGTCGGGTGAGAGACTCTCCCTCGCCCCCGGACACGTCGATGCGATGGACGGCGAGCGCCTCAGACCGCACCGCGGCATGGGCCCGGAACACCTCCTCGAAAATGCGGTTCACGCCATGCCTCCTTCCGCCCCCCGGGGAGGCGTTCTGGCCCGCAATCCGGGCCACCAGTTGAGATGTCCGGCGACCATCAGGAGAGCCGGACCCAGGACCATCCGGACGAGAGTCGCATCGACGAGCACGGCCGTGGCGAGACCCAGCCCGAGCACCTTGATGACGAGCATCTCAACCCACGTGAACGCCCCGAACACGATGAGCATGATCCAGGCCGCCCGCGAGATGAGGGGCCATGCGTGGCGCAGTCCCTCGGTCACGGCCCGCCGTTGACCGAGCCCTGCGAGTACCCCCTCACGGATGCGCGCGATCATGAAGACCTCGTAGTCCATCGAGAGGCCGAACATGATGCAGAACAGCAGCAGGGGCACGAACGGCGGCACCCGCTCGAGCGGATGCACCAGCCCCACCAGGCGGTGGCCCCAGCCCCACTCGCAGACCATGGTGATCACGCCGAAGCCGGCGCCCACGGACACCAGGTTGAGCGCGATCGCCTTGAGGGGCACGAGGATCGAGCGGAACGTGAAGCCCAGCAGGAGCGCCGTGGTGACGACCACGAAACTGAGGATCGGCCATACCGAATCGTCGATGCGGTCCGTCAGTTCGTTCAGGTAGGTCGGCTGCCCCCCGACCAGCAGCGAGAAGGGGCCGCGAGGTGCCCGACTATCAAAGGCCATGGCCATCCGCTGGATCTCGATGCTCGAGACACCTGGATCGGGCAGGACATCGACGACGAGTGAACGACCGTCCTCGCTCACGAAGCCCTGCACGAACGCCGGGAGGTCATCCAGTCCTTTGCGCCAGTCCCGGTAAAGGGCCAGGTTCTCGAACAGGCTGGAACCCGGGCGGAGCGAGAGCGGTCCGAGTACGCGACGGACTCTGGGATCTGCCTCGAGCGAGCGGTTCCAGGCCACCAGAGCTGGCAAGTTCCGGGCGGAGAGAACGG
>JBEIFE010000132.1:0-5593 GCA_040382575.1 Candidatus Sericytochromatia bacterium | reverse complement strand
GGATCTCCCGCCGCGTACCGACATGGTGCGGTACTGCGAGTTCGAACCCGATCAGCGCACGTTTTACGACGGATTGCTGGCGGGCGTTCGCCGCGATGTACTCGGGGCCGTCGAGAGCAAGGGCTTCGCCCGGGCGCGCTTCAACGTGCTCGAGGGCTTGCTGCGTCTACGGCAGGCCTGCTGCGATCCGGCCCTGGTACGGCCGGGTGAGGATCCGATCTCGTCGGCCAAGGTCAGCGAGGCCCTGGAGCTCATTCGTGAGCTTCACAGCGAGGGCCACCGCGTCCTGGTATTCTCTCAGTTCGTGAAGGTACTCAAGATCCTCGGAGCGGCGCTTGAGGGCGAGGACATCCGCTACCTGTATCTCGATGGGCACACCCGCGATCGCATCGAGCGGGTCCAGGCCTTCAATGAGGGGGATGTCCCCGTCTTCCTCATCAGCCTGAAGGCGGGGGGCACGGGATTGAACCTGACGGGGGCCGATCACGTCATCCTGTTCGATCCGTGGTGGAATCCCGCCGTCGAGGAACAGGCGATCGACCGGGCTCACCGGATCGGGCAGACGCGACATGTCTTCTCGACGAAGCTGATCGCCCGCGGCACCATCGAGGAGAAGGTCCTGGCCTTGCAAGAGCGCAAGCGCCTGCTTGCGCAAGACATGCTGTCCGTCGAGGCACTGGGCCCGACGCTGTCACGCGAGGACCTCGAGTTCCTGTTCTCGTGAGCAAATGCCGGGTGTACGCATCTTCAGACCACGGGCCGCTGAACCGGATGCGTCCGGTCCAGCGGCCCGTGACTTGAATCGGATGTCACGGAAGCAGGGCTGCCGCCGCTTCCATATCCTTCAAGTTATCGCGGAGCGGAGCGATCTGCGTTTCCACCGCGCCTGCATCTGCCTTGGGAAGCTTTCCGGCTGCCTGGGAAATGGCGTCCAGCTGGGCCTTGATCCGTGCGAAGGCCGCGTCACGGTTGGCTTTGCTCTCGGAGAAATCCAGCTTCGAGACGTCACCCAGCAGCGAGGTGAACTGCCCCAGGACCGCTTCGCGGGTGACGGCGGCACCGCCGGCGGCAACCGGACTGGCCGTCTGTACCGGGGATGATGCAGGCGGTGCCTGAGTCGACGCAGGAGGGGCTGATGGCGTCAGGCCCGGACTGGAGGGCGCGGTAGCCGCAGGAGGAGCCGCGGGTGCGGGGTCCACCGTGGGCGCGGACACTTCAGGCTCGATCACCGGATCGGGAACCTGAACCGTTTCCGGTGCGGGAGCAGGTTCCGGTGAGGCCTCGGGCTTCTTGATACCCAGCCACTCATCAAGACTCAGACGACCGTCCTTGTCGGAATCCTTGGCCGCAAGGACATCCGCCTGGATGTTCTTGCCCGCCAGGAATCCGTCGCCGTCCTGGTCGTATTCCTTGAACTGAGCTTCAAGGCGCTGCTTGGCCCGGACCTCTTTGAACTCATCGAGGGTAATCTTCCCGTCGGTGTTGGCATCGAGGCCTTTCGCCCACTTCTCGTTGGCTGCTTCGTTGCCGGTCAGAACGCCATCACCGTTCTGGTCGAACGCCTTGAACCGGGCATCCATGGTGACCTCGTTCGCGCCCTTGTTCTGGAAGCGACGCACTTCTCCCTGCGTGAGAATCCCGTCGCCGTTTTCGTCGGCGCCTTTCAGCTTGGCCGAGACCTCGTTGCCGCTCAGCGTGCCGTCCTTGTTCTTGTCCGCGCGTTTCAGCTGCTCCTCGGCCCGTTGGGCATTCTTGCTGATCTTGAACTCTTCCTGGGTGACCACCTTGTCGCCGTTCTTGTCGAAGCTGGCCTGCTTCTTGCGAATCTCGCTGCCCGTGAGCTTGCCGTCCTTGTTGGCGTCCATGCGCTGGAAGGCCTTGAGATCGAGGTCCGCTTTCTGACCTCCACCGGTCTTCGCTTTGTCGGTCTGGGTTTTAGCCTGGGGCTGGGCGGCCGTGGTTTTCGCGCCACCGGCTGCCGCAGCCGTGGTCTTCGCGTTCTGCGCGCCAGCTGTGGCATTCGTTCCCCGAGTATTCTGGGCTGCAGGCTTGGTGTTCGCGGGCGTGTTCTGATTGACCCTTGTCATTTCGGGTTCTCCATCCATCCGGGGACCGTGCTGTTCTGCTTGTGCCTCGATCTGCGCGGAATGTGCCTCGTTCAATACGGTCTTAATGATTTTTTGACGCGCATAAAAAATGGGCGGGAAATGCCGGGAAAACGTCATCGGATCCCGGTTCACGCCAGCCTTGTCGTCCCGATCGCCCCCGGATTTCTTCCGCGGTCACCTTGTATGCTCCGTGTATCGGAGGTTAAAATAAGGTGTTAATCAGGTTAATCTCACCCGGCGCCAGACACCCGTTCCCCTGAAAGGAAACGCCTCCCGTGATCCAGCACCGTGCCCATCTCGCCCTTCCCGTGGCCCTGACGCTGCTGGCAGGCTGCGGCATCGCCCCGTCGCTCACGCCCGCTCCGTCGGCGGCTGCGCGCGCCACCGCGGTCGTCCCTGGTCAGATCGTCGTGAAGCTCCGCAACACCTACGCGCTGCCCGCCTGGGCCTCGTCGGCCGGGCTGCGCGTCGATCGCGCGATCCCGGGCCTGTCGGCCGTCGTGGTCCGCGCGGCTGACACGAAGTCGGCGATCGCCCGCCTCGAGCGCGATCCGGGCGTCGTCTACGCCGAGCCCAACTACCTCATGCGCAAGATCGATACCCCGAAGGCCCCTTCGCTGGGTGTCCTCGCGGGTGACGAGCTGCTCGACCAGCTCTGGGGGATGCAGAAGATCGGCGCCAACCAGGTGTTGGCGTCGCTGCCGGGCGATCGCAAGGTCACCGTGGCCGTCATCGACTCGGGCGTGGACTACAGCCACCCCGACCTGGCCGGCCGCACCTCGAAGGGCAACGACTTCGTCAACTTCGACCAGGACGCCATGGATGACGACGGGCACGGCACGCACTGCGCCGGCACGATCGCGGGCGGTCTGGGCGACGGGGGTGTCGTGGGTGTCGCCCCCGGCGTGAGCATCCTGCCCGTGAAGGTGCTCGATGCCAACGGCTCGGGCTCCTTCGCCAACGTGGCCTCGGGGATCGTCTACGCGGCCGACCAGGGCGCGCCGATCCTCTCGATGAGTCTCGGTGCCGGCCGCTCGTCCAAGGTGCTCGACGATGCCGTCGCCTATGCGCTCGGCAAGGGCGCCCTCATCGTCGCCGCAGCGGGCAACGATGGGTCGGAAGAGCCGTCCTACCCCGCCGTGATGCCCGGCGTGATGGCCGTCAGCGCCACCATGAAGAACGACAAGCTCGCGCTGTTCTCGAACATCGGCAAGCACATCTCGGTGGCCGCACCCGGCACGGACATCCTCTCGACCTTCCCGGGTGGCAAGTACGAGAGCCTCGATGGCACCTCGATGGCCTGCCCGCACGTCGCGGGTCTCGCGGCGCTCGTGAAGAGCAAGAACCCCGGGTTCACGGCGAAGCAGATCCGCTCGAAGATCGAGTCGGCCGCTTTCGACCTGGGCCCCAAGGGCTTCGACCCGACGTTCGGCTTCGGCCGCATCGATGCCGTGAAGGCCATCCGGTAAGAGCTTCCCCCTCACCCTGACGCATCCCCCCTGCCCGCAACGGGCAGGGGGGATGCGTGTTTCATGTCAGAAAATCCGCCATTTTTTCTGACGCTGCTGGAGATCAAATGTCAGAAAAAGTGGCATAATATCTGACATCAGTCGAGGGACCGGAGATCCATGGATGAAACACTCGGGGATAACGGAACAGGTTCGCCGCACCATCGACGATCTCCCACAAGGGACCGTTTTCACCTCGGCACAGCTGGCGCCCATCGGTCCTCGTGCGGCCATCGACCAGGCCCTGGCTCGGATGGTGAAGACTGGCCACATCACGCGGGTCGCCCGAGGGGTCTTCGTCCGTCCCGAGCAGAACCGTTTCGTGGGCCCGGTACCGCCTCGCGTCGCCGATGTGGCCGAGGCGATCGCCAGGACACATGGCGCGGTGATCGAGGTTCAGGGCGCTGAGGCTGCCCGCACGTTCGGCCTGACGACCCAGATGCCCGTGAAGCCCGTCTTCTCCACCACTGGTCCGACGCGACGGATTCGCCTGGGAAATCTGGAACTGACCCTCCAGCACAGGCGCCCGAGGAAGCTCGCCCTGGCCGGCCGGCCGGCCGGAAAGGCCCTGGCCGCACTGTGGTACCTGGGCAAGGAAAACGTCACGCCCGAGGTGATCGAGACCATCCGGACCCAACTCCCACCCGGTGAGTTCGAGGCGCTGGTGGGGGCCATCTCCGTCATGCCGGCCTGGATGGCCCGAGTCTTTCATCTGGTCCAGCGAGGTTCCGCCGGATGAAGCAAGCATTCCTTGAATTGCCGCTCGGGGACCAGTCCGAGATCCTGCGCACCATCGCCGAGCGCCTGGGGCGAGACGCAGGGGTACTCGAAAAGGACGTCTGGCTCTGCTGGGCGCTCCATCATCTCTTTGCGATGCCCGATACCAAGCAGATGGCTTTCAAGGGCGGCACTTCCCTCTCCAAGGTCTTTAACGCCATCCAGAGGTTCTCAGAGGACATCGATGTTACCATCGACTTTCGCAGTCTCGACCCCACTCTGGAGCCATTCGACCATCCCCTGTCTAACTCGCAGCGACAAGCGATGAATGGCCGACTCAGGGAAGTTCTCCGGGACCATGTACTTGGATCCGTGAAGCCTCACTTCGAGGCGCAGCTCCGGGCGGAGTTCTCGAATCGGGAAGCGCACGTCGAGGTGGATGACGGGGGGGAGAAGCTCTACGTGAGGTATCCCTCGGCGCTCGGCAACGGTGTCGATACGTATGTCCGGGGTGCCATCTTGATCGAATTCGGTGGGCGCAATACCACGGTCCCCTCGACACCCTGGCACATCCGGCCAGACCTCGCTACTGAGATACCCGAGCTTCTTTTCCCGGAAGCGCACCCTGTGGTGCTCGATGCCGAGCGGACCTTCTGGGAAAAGGTGACACTCATCCACGTGGAATGCGGACGAGACCACCTACGTCCCGGCCACGAGCGCTGGGCCAGACACTGGTATGACCTGGCCTTGCTCGCCGGCTCGCCGATCGGTGACCGCGCGCTGGCTGACCGCGATCTGCTCCGGAGCGTCGTCGAACACAAGAAGGTCTTCTACCACACCGCTTCTGCGAACTATGAAGCTTGCCTTGCCGGAAACTTGCGATTGGTACCAACGGGAGAGCTTTCCGCTCGCCTCGAGAGGGATTACGAGGCGATGATCGATGCGGGCATGTTCTACGCCAATCCCCCCGAATTCACCGTGATCATCGAAAGGCTTCGACAGTTGGAAGCCAGCATCAACAGAACCACGGTTCTAGAAAACCACGATCGCTGACCTCGCGGCGCTCGTGAAAGGAACAGTCCCGGGAGGCTTGCCTCCCGGGACCTCTGGATCACTTCCCTCCGGTGAGGGGCCGGAAGGTGGTCTGTCCGTATCGGTTGGAGCCCATGAACTTGCCACCGGGTTCCCAGTACTTGACGGCGAAGCGCGGGTTCGACACTTACGAGGCCTCGGCGGGCTGACGTGCTGACTTCACGCCGG
>JBEIFE010000131.1:0-5625 GCA_040382575.1 Candidatus Sericytochromatia bacterium | reverse complement strand
TCACGACGGTCTGGATGATGCCTGCCCTGGCAACTTCAGGGATGTGGGGCCTCGGAGACGGTGCAGGTCTTCCGGATACGACCTGCCTGGCGCCGCTGACGTGTGAACTCGGTTTTCGGGTCTCGGGCATTCATGCCTGGAGACGCAGCGGATCGACCACCACTCCCTTTGGCCTGGGGTATGGCCGGGTAGGGCTGTGGCCCGGAGTCGACCTCGGCCTGACGTACGGCTGGCCTGGACAACTCTGGCCGCTGCCCGGAGCGCGGTGGCGCCTCGTGGAGGCAGACCTCGCGAGACCCTGGAGCCTTGCCGTCGGATGGAACGCGACTGCCGAGACCGGCACCCTGCAGCAGACGGGGTATCTCGTGACCTCTCGCGAACTCGGTGACTACCGGCTCGCCGGTGGTTGTGTCTTCGACCCCTCACTCCAGACACGCCTCCTCGGCGCGATCACCTGGAGGTTCGGACGCGGTAGCGAGTTCCAGTTCACCGGACGAGGCCCCGGCCAGGGCGATAGCGATCCGCGATGGGCCGCATCCACGGAACTCGCATGGGGAGAGCCATGGCGGGGCCTGGTGCTCCTGAAGGATCAGCCGGAGGGGACGCAGATCGTGGCCGGAGGTGGCGCCCGGTTCCGACTCGGTCAACTTCCGGTAACACCGGAGCCTCCCCGGGCGTCGCCCCCCCCAGCCACCCCGGGCCTTCGCCCATCGGCAGAGCTGCCCGCCTCGGGATCCGGACGGGTCCAGCCTCCGGGCCTACCAAGAGGCAGCGTGATCGTCCGGGTGGTCGACGAGCAGTTCCGCCCGTTATCCGGGATGCGGGTCGAACTCTCGGGCCACGACCGCCATGGAACCAGCAACGTCCTGGGCTATGCGATCTGCCCCAACGTCCCGGTAGGGTCCTGGAACATCGTCATCCGGAATCCGGACGGTTCGACCGTCGGGCAGCAGGCCCTCGAACTGAGAGACACCGAGCCCGTGATGGTCACGATCCCGGTGGGACGAGGCGGAGCGGGACGATGAATCCACGCTCCGAAGAAGCGCGCCTGATGGCCTGTCTCGGCTATGTGCCCCCCGTGGCGATCGCCCTCCTGGCACGGACCCGATGGCGCGAGATCCGGCTCGTCAGGCAGCATGCGGAGCAGGCCCTGGGTCTCCAGAGTCTCTGGGCGATCGGCTCGGTGATGCTGGCCTGGCTCGGAACCTGGAGCGGTTCCTGGCTCGGATTCGGCTGGCTGGCCTTGACGGGGGTAGCCATCTCGGCCTGGCTGCTGGCAGGCGTCGGCATCGGCATCTGGGCGAGTCTGGAGGCACATGATGGGCGAGAAGCGCGGCTCCGTGCCTGGGTGGTCCGTCAAGCGGGTAAACGACGGGGCGCGGGAAAGCCCCGCACGAGACAAACCCGCAAGACCTGATGTCCCGCCCGGATTCCGAGGTGCATCCTGGATCCTGCTGTCGCTGCTGACAGGCTGTCCGGCATTCGAATGGACAGGCCCACATGGCTTACCTCCCCTGATCCAGGTCGCCGGGCCCGTGGTGTGGCCATCGGGCCTGGAGCGGGCGCGCAAGCAAGAGCGCGTGCCCGACTCCGTGAGGCTCGAGACGTGGCAAGGGGCCCAGATCGGGGAAGGAACGCTGGCGCCCGATGGAACGGAATACCAGGTAAGTGCGCGCCAGGACCAGATCCATGCAGGCTGGCATGTGGTCCGGCTCACCGATCCGGGGAACGGAAACCTTTTCGAAGCGATGGCCTGGCTGACGCCCACGCTCCAGAGACAGATCGTGACCCTGGATGCCACCCGTACCGTGCTGACGACCTGGGTGCGCGCACGCTATGGCACGAACCCGCCCCTTCCGGAATCACTGACTCTCCGGGGCCCCGAGTCCAGGCCCATAGCCGAGCAGGTCCTCGCCTGGGAAACCCGGCTCTCGGCGTGGAGCGCTCAGGAGTCGCTTCCAGGTCACCGGATTCCGGTGCCCATGCCGGTCCTGGAGCGACAAGAGGCACTTTCGCCCGATCCTTGACCGAACGTTAATTCGGAATTCATCTCTTCGACGTCAGATCCCGGCCAGGAGTGGCCATAGGGAGGGGGGACGTTTCACGGAGGAGGATGCGATGCGAAGCCTGATCGCCTGGACGATGGTCCTCGGACTGGGTGCCACGACGCTGATGGGCTGCGGCGGCAACAATCCGTCTCAGACCGATACGCTCACGACGGATGGGACCGGTTCATCCGGCTATGGCGACCAGAGCGGGTTTTATGACGCCTCGCCTGCACCGTCCACCGGGTCGAACCTGTTCACGGATCCGTCGCCCGTTCCCTCGACAGCGACGGGTTCCCAGACGCCCTCGCTGTCTCCGGTGGCGACGGCCAGCACGGCCCCCATCACGCCCCCCACACCTTCCCCTTCCGCGGCCCCGAGCATCGCGCCGACCCCGGCCGCCACGACTTCCCCGCTGGCCCTCCGAGCCTCGATAGCGAGCCAGCGAAGCAAGGGCTTGCTCATGTTGCAACGTCTGGAAGTCACACCTCAGGTTCAGAACCCCTCGTGGCTGATGGCCCAGTCCGGTCTGCTGATCGTCACGTTCACGAAGAATGCCCAGCATGTGGGGACGGTGACGCGAAAAATCACGCTGCAACCCGCCGAGATCCGGAACTATGACCCCATCACCTCCGAGAAGCCTGCTGACGCCGTCTCCGTTCAGGTCGTGACGGACTGAGGGACCAGCTTCCCTCGTGATACAATCGCCCGGACCGAAAGGAACCGGCCGGTTGAGCGATCGCCCCCCTGACAGCCTCACGAGATTCATCCTGCCCCGGCCACCCGCTCGATGGGTGGCCGATGCCCTGCGACTCTCCAGGGGAGACGCCGTGCGCGTCGCAGGATGGGGGGCTGGAGCCCTGCCCCGTCACCTGGCCCTGCAGGGCGTGTGTGTGGAGGTGACCGAAACATCGGAGTCGCTCGCGACATGGCAACGGGCCCTGCTGAACCGGCACGCGGCACCCGATGAAGGGCAGATGAACCGGATCATCCGACTCAGCCGCGACCCCTCCGTGGTCCGACGGTTCTCGGCCTGGAACCACGTCTGGTTCTCGCCGGAGGAGACCACCTGGCTGGGGATCTGGCATCACCACATCCACGAGCAGACCTGGGAAGAAGCTGACCGAGATTTCGTGACCGCGGTGGTCCTCGGGACCATCCGGACCTGGCTGGAAGCCAACCGTGACGGGATCCAGCTCAAATCACGCCCCCCCCTGACCATGCTCCGCCTGCACTGGGAACATCTGGAACGTCAGTGCCAGGAGCTTCGCGAGACGGATCCGCCTCGGGCCACCGCGGCGGGCCAGCCGACCTTCGTCGGTTATGTCGCGGAGAACGGGGGTACATGGTCCGGCAGTGAACCCCGCGCCATGTGGGATGGCTGGATGCGTGGGAAAGCCGTGATCGACACGTCTCTGCCTCCGGTCCCCGCGCCCGAGCCTGCTGGCGGAGAGCAAGCATACTGGGTATCCTCTTCGCCGGAGGGTTCCGACTTCACGCCTGTGGCAGGCGCGAAGCTGGTCGACCGGATCGAGGTGGCCCACCCCCTGCCAGGCGGGGGCGGGAGAGTATCTCATGCGATATGGTTCGATGCGCGTGCGACACGGAAACAGGGCAAGGGGTTGGATGATTCGGACTTGGCCAGCAGGCCTGCGAGGAAGGAACTGGACCGGACGTGATCACGGAAGGTAACCTCCGGGATTTCAGCCTCGCGGATCTCTTGCAGATCCTCGAGCTCAACCGGGCTACGGGAACGCTCACGCTCTCTCATCGGGGTCGGTCCGGTGTTCTGGCCTGTGCTGAAGGCCTCGTGGTGGGGGCACGTCTCGGAGAACGAGGTGGTGAAGAAGCCATCTATGCCCTCTTCCACTGGGACGGGGGAACCTTCGTGTTCGAACCGGATACCCGGGATGAGGCTCTCGCGCCCGTGTCCGCTCCACACGCCGATCTGGTCCGCGAAGGTATCCATCGGCTGGACAGCTGGAAGCATCTCCGTCGCGAATGCCCGGCCCTGACATCAGGCGCCATCCTGAACCCCACCACCGAAAGTGAACCGGACACGGAGATCCTGGCTCTGCGCCTCGTCCAGCAGACACCCGGAATCACGCTATCCCGTCTTTCATGGACCCTCGGAACCGGGGAAATCGCCTCCGCCAGGGCCGTCCTCGCGCTCTGGTCAGCCGGGCAGGTGCAGGTGATTGCTGCACCCGACGTGGCGCTTGCCCAGGGATTCAAGCTGGCCATCGAACTGCTACATGCCACGTTCGCCTCGATCTCGGGGATCAAGATGGTCGAGGCATACGACGATCGCTTCAGGGAAGGTGTCGAGCAACAGGGCGTCCCGCTGGCATGGGTCGAGGGTCGACTTGTCGACGAATGGCTGGATGACGTCCCTCTCGAGACCCGGTCGGAAGTCTATCGGGCCCTGCTGGGGAATCTTCTGGAACACGCCGTGAGGCTGCACGGAACGGCTTTCGAAGAGCGTTTCGTCGAGCAACTCCGGCAGGTATGGCCTCCCGAACTGCTCGACACGGGAGAGAGACTGGGGCTGGCCTGGGCAACCGTGCCTGCATCCCCCTCGCCCGGAAGGAAGGACGCATGAACGGTATGCCAGTGGGCAAACACCTCGTTCTGAGCAAGGAAGCCGTCGAGACGCTCGGACAGTTGCTCCAGAATCTCGCCAGCGACTGCGGGGCGCTGGCCGTCCTGACGGTGGATCGCGGAGGTCAGCTCATCGCGGCTTGCGGAGACACGGCAGCGCTCGACACCACCTCGCTCGCGGCCTTGATCACGGGCACTTTCGGTTCGACCCGGGCGATAGCCGCTCACATCGGTGAATCGGACTTCAAGCGCATGTTTCAGCAGGGCCTATCCCGGTCGGTCTACATGACCTGTCTGTCGACCTCGGACGTCCTCGCGGTCCTGTTTCCCAACACCGTGACGGTGGGTCGCGTGAAGTACCGCCTCGAACAGACGCTCGATTCGATCGATCAGCACATCCAGAAGATGTACCAGACCCATCACAGCCCCGTGCAGCGTAGCACCGCACCCGCCGCCCCGAAACTCAACGACCTGTTCTAGGAGAAAGCACGAGATGGCACTCATCAACTATGCCACCCGGGAGATCAACTGCAAGATCGTCTATTACGGGACCGGCCTCGGCGGCAAGACGACCAACCTGGAGTACATCTTCCGCCAGCTCGCCCCGGGCATCCGCGGAGAAATGATCTCCCTGGCGACCGAAACCGAGCGGACCCTGTTCTTCGACTTCCTGCCGCTGGACCTCGGCTCGGTGCAGGGATTCAAGACCAAGTTCTCGCTGTACACCGTTCCCGGTCAGGTGGAATACAACGCGAGCCGCAAGCTGATCCTCAATGGTGTGGATGGCATCGTCTTCGTGGGGGATTCCCAGCGCGACAAGATGCAGGAGAACATCGAGAGCCTCCGCAACATGGAAGAGAATCTCGCCGAATATGGCCTGACGCTCGACCAGGTTCCCTACGTGCTCCAGTACAACAAGCGAGATTTGCCGAACATCAACTCCTTCGAGGAACTCGAGGCGGCCCTCAATGACCGGGGG
>JBEIFE010000130.1:0-5643 GCA_040382575.1 Candidatus Sericytochromatia bacterium | reverse complement strand
TGGCGTCCTGGCAACAGCGATTTGACTGGATGCCTGACCTGGGCTCGGCCTGGACCTCGCTTGACTGGCTCGGCACGATGCCGAGTGCCTTTTTTGCCGTACTGACGGTCAATATCTGGCTCGGCTTCCCCTTCATGATGATGGTGGCTTCCGGCGCGCTCCAGGCCATTCCCTCGGATCTCTACGAGGCTGCCGACCTGGACGGCGCGAACCCCATCCAGCGCTTTCTTACGGTCACGGTGCCCATGCTCCGGCCCGCCATGATCCCTGCCATCCTGCTCGGCTTCATCTGGACCTTCAACAACTTCAACGTCATTTACTTCGTGACCAAGGGCGATCCGCTAGGCCAGACGCAGATCCTCATCACCCAGGCCTACAAGCTGGTCGATGGTGGGCTTTACGGGGTCGGTTCCGCTTTCGCCGTCGTGATCTTCTTCATCCTGTTCGCCATCTCGACGATCAACTCGCGCCTGACCCGCGCCGTGGAGGAGAACGCGTGAAGCGCCCGCATCCCCTGGCCCTGGGGGCCACCCACCTGACGCTGATCCTGATGTCGGTCTTCTCGGTATTTCCGGTGCTGTGGGTCTTCTCGATGGCCCTCGATCCGTCATCGGTTGCCCGCCCCACCGAGCTGAACTTGATTCCTAAAGCCCTCTCGCTCGATGCATTCCGTCAAGTGATCGCGCATCCGACTGACATCGATGGCGTGTCATTCTGGCAACTCCTGGGCAACTCGCTCCTCACCTCCCTCGGGACCACCGTCTTCGGTATCGCGCTGGGGGCTACCGCTGCCTATGCATTCTCGCGCTGTCGTTTTCCGGGGCGTCGACAGGGCCTGATGCTGTTCATCGTCCTGCAGATGTTCCCGGCCGTTTGCGCGATGGCTCCGCTCTACGTCCTGCTGTCGGCCCTGCATCTGCGGACCAGTCTGATCGGTTTGATGGTCGCCTATTCGGCAGGAACCCTTCCATTCGCCATCTGGAACCTCAAGGGCTACTTCGACACCGTTCCCAAGGACCTCGAAGAGGCCGCGCTCATCGATGGCTGCACACGGGGGCAGACCTTCTGGAAAATCGTGCTCCCGCTCTCGGCCCCGGCCGTGGCCGTGACGGCCCTGTTCGGTTTCATGTCGGGCTGGACCGAGATCATCCTCGCCTGGACCATGCTCGAGGATCCGAGGACCTTCACGCTCTCGATGGCGCTGTATGGGATGGTGGGCCAGTATGCGACCCTCAAGCCCTGGAGCGAATTCGCGGCCATGAGCATCATGCTCTCGCTTCCCGTCGTCGTGTTCATGCTCTTCTTGCAGCGCTACATCGTCTCGGGGCTCACCTCGGGCGGGGTCAAGGGGTAGCGCTTGGCCAAGCCGCGCACCCGCTACGTCTGCCAGTCCTGCGGGGCCGAGCAGGCGAGGTGGATGGGGAAATGTCCCGAATGTGAGGCCTGGAATACCCTCGTCGAGGAGGCCGTCCCGGTTGCCGTTCCGGCGTCCCCTGCGCGCGCGAAGGCCGGGATTTCTGCTACCGGTGCCCCTCGGTCCGTCCAGCGCCTCCGTGAGGTCGACCTCGCGGCCGAGGCACGCATCCACACGGGATTCGAAGAGCTCGACCGAGTTCTCGGGGGCGGGATCGTGCCCGGTTCACTCGTGCTACTCGGGGGTGATCCCGGCATCGGCAAATCGACGCTGCTGTTGCAGGTCGCCCAGCACCTGGCCCATGCCGGTCGGAAGGTCCTGTACGTTTCTGGCGAGGAATCCGCGCGCCAGATCCGCATGCGCGCCCGGCGTCTGGGGGCCGAGTCGGACGGGCTGTATGTCCTGGCCGAGACGGATCTGGGCGTGATCGCGGCGACGCTCGCAGAGGAGCGGCCCGACTGGGCCGTGATCGACTCCATCCAGGCCATTCACGATCCTCAACTCGCCTCTTCGCCCGGCTCGGTGGCCCAGGTACGGGGCGCAACGGGTATCCTCATGCGCCTCGCCAAGGAACAGGGCATCAGCCTGTGCATCGTGGGGCACGTGACCAAGGAAGGGACGCTGGCCGGCCCGCGCGTGCTCGAACACATGGTGGACACGGTCCTCACCTTCGAGGGCGATCGCTTCAAGAGCTACCGGCTCGTCCGGTCGGCCAAGAACCGCTTCGGGGCCACCCACGAGGTGGGAATCTTCGAGATGCGTCAGGCGGGCCTGGGCGAGGTCACGAACCCATCTGCGTTATTCCTGGCCGAGCGCACCCTCGAGACGACAGGATCGGCGATCGTCGCCACGCTCGAGGGGACACGGCCGCTGCTGGTCGAGATCCAGGCCCTGGTGAGTCCCAGCAACCTCGCCAGTCCCCGGCGCGCCGCGACGGGCATCGAGCACAACCGGGTCGTTCAGATCCTGGCCGTGCTCGAGAAGCGCATGGGCCTTCCGCTCTCGAAGCACGATGTGTACGTGAATGTCGTCGGTGGCCTCACCATCGATGAACCTGCCGGTGACCTGGGCGTGGCACTGGCGATCGCCTCCAGTCTCCGAGACGTCCCGCTCGACCCGGGTCTGGTGGCTCTCGGCGAGATCGGACTCAACGGAGAGGTCCGTGGCATCCAGGGCCTGGAACTGCGCCTGCGAGAGGCGGCAAAGCTCGGCTTCACCCGTGCTCTCGTGCCGCACCTGCACCTCGAGGACCGCGGCTGGACCCGCCCCAGGGGGCTCGAGGTCGACGGGGTCCGTCGGCTTTACGACGCCGTGATCCGCGCCATCGCCCCGGAGCGCTGATCCCGGCGATTCCAGATTAAGGTAAAATCACTGTTAAGATACGCTTGAGTTCAGGCAAGTCTGGTGTTCACGAGCCGATAACAGCTCCACTGGCTTGCGCGATCCGGTGCCCCCTGGTGGCCGGATCTGGAAAGGGTACCGCATGCTTCGTTCGAGATGGCCCTTGGTTCTTGCCGCCCTGATGTCCGTCGTCACCGGTTGCGGGTTGATGGGCGTCGGCACCCAGCGCATTCCCATGACCCGGGAGGCCCAGCTCACGCGAGCGCGCGGCGTCCCCGGCGCCGAACTGCCCTTCTCGCCAGGCTTCCTCTGGGGCGTCTCGATGGCGGGCTATCAGGTCGAGGGCGGTGACACGACCTCCAACTGGGCCGTCGCCGATCGGGAGGGGCGCCTGAAAGAGTCCCCCGGTAAAGCCATCGATTTCTGGAACCGGTACGAGGAAGACTTCGATCTGGCCCAGAAGATGGGCATGACCTGCGTGCGCCTGAGCCTCGAATGGTCTCGCATCGAGCCCGTGCGCGGGCAATTCGATCCTGCCGCCATCCAGCGTTATCACGACATGCTCACTTCCCTGCGGCGCCGGGGTATCCAGCCTCTGGTCACCCTGTCACACTTCGCCTACCCGGCATGGCTCGATCATCCGCTCGATGGCAAAGAAGGTGGCTGGGTCCACGCCGAGACCCCGAAGGAATTTGCCCGCTTCGCCGCCTGGGCAGGCCAGGAATACGGCGCCGACGTGAAGTACTGGCTCACGGTCAACGAGCCCAACACGCTGGCCATCCTGACGTATCTGGCCGGGCAGTTTCCGCCTTTCCGCATCAACCCCTTTCATTTCGGAATCGCGCAGGATCGCCAGATGGAGGGGCATCGCCTGGCGTACGCGGCACTTCACCGGGTCGATCCCGATGCGATGGTCTCGTTCAACCCCTTCGTGTGGAAAGGGCGCGAAGCCGAGCCCTCGATGGGCCAGGTCAACGCACGCGTGAGTCGCGTGGACCATCTGCGTCTGCTCGACATCGCGGCCGGGCTCGATCCTTCGATACCGGGAAATACCCTCGACTACGTGGCCTTTGATTACTATTACCCCACCTCGCCCGGTGATCTGACGAAGATTCCTTCTTACTGGAACTGGTCCGTCCATCCGGAGGGCATGTACGCGGTGTCGAAGCAGCTGTACCAGCGGTACAAGCTGCCGCTACTCGTTGCGGAGAACGGCATCGCCACGCAGGGTGATCGGCCCCGCGAGGACGGCTGGACCAGGCCTGCCTATCTCGTGAACCATCTAGCTCAGCTGCGTCGGGCGATGGCCGAGAACATCCCCGTGCTCGGGTACTGCCACTGGTCGCTCGTGGATAATTACGAGTGGGGCTCATTCCAGCCGTCTTTCGGGCTCTTCGCGATCGATCGCCGTGACGTGAACCTGACCCGTCTCAAGACCGATGCCGTGGACGTTTACGAGAATATCGCGAGACGCAATGCCCTCGGGTATGATGTCCTGGAACGGTATCTCGGTCGCCCCGCCAGCAGGTAACACCAGATTTAAACCGGTCTTTCCAGAGAGGATGGTCAGCTTCATTCTCCGGTGGCCTACAATGATCTCGATCCTGGGAGGCAAAGGCCATGTGGAACATCCGACCTCTGTTTCAGAATGGACCCGTGACACCTGTCCGTGGCCCCGTCCGTCCGGGGGCGCCGGCTGCATCCGAGTCCAGGGACTCTCAGCCTGCGGCCTCCACTCCGCAGCCCACGATGCCCCGCGACCGTTTCGTCGCGGGTGAAACGTCCGTTGCTGAAACGCTTGCCGAGACCTGTCGTGAGGCGCTACATCGCGTCGAGAACGCAGGCGACTGGCAGCAGGCTGAACGGGAAGGGCGCGCGGCACTCACCCGGTTGATGCTCAAGGATCCCAATCCGTTTGCGCGCGCGGCCCTCGACATGGCTGATTTCATCGGCGATCCTCGATTGGGCGCGCCCTTCCTGGCCGAAGTGCTGTCGCGTCCCCAGGCCCTCGATCCCGGAGCGTCGCCCCGGGTGCGTCTCGAGGAGATGGCCCGCCTCGGTCTCTCGGTGCTCGACCAGGTCGAAGATCCGCATGCGGCCCTCATGTCAGGTTCCGTGGCCCTCTCGGCCATGCGTCAGTGGCGTCCCCGAGATCCCGTGCTACAGTTTGCCGAGGAAGCGGTCAGCCACGGCGGTCTTGAACCGCGCGAGGCCCGGCCGGCACTTGCAGAGGCCTTCCGTCAGATCCAGATGCGAGACTGAGTTCGGACAGGTCCAGTCTTTCGCTTACCCGTCTCACGCATCAGAAGCCCCCTCATCCACTGGATGAGGGGGCGAGTTGCGGGGACAGGATTTGAACCTGCGACCTTCGGGTTATGAGCCCGACGAGCTACCGGACTGCTCTACCCCGCGGATTTCAATTTAACACAGATTTTAATTGGAAACAAGTCCCCGAGGTCCATCAGCGATGGACGGTCTCGAGTTCCCGTTCGAGCGAGGCCTGGCGCCAGGGGGCGAGCCAGTCGAACACCGGCGACGGGCCGCGGGTGGCACGCCTGACCCATCCACTGGTGTCTCGGCTCATCCGCCGCAGCGAGCGTCGCCCCAGACGACCACTGCGGACCACGGCCTCACGGACGGCCCAGCTGCTGTCATGGCTGGCACGCTCGGCCAGTCGACCCGTGAGTCCTGGATGCTGGACCGCGAGATGACGGATCGCCGTCAGAGGGTCCGTCAGGAGCACCTCGAGGACGGCCCGGGGAAGGTCGGGGTTACGGGCCAGCTGCTCGCGGACGAGGGCCTCCGGATCCCGTGCCAGGTGATTGGCCACCTGTAGAGGAAGCCCAGGGTTGCTTGCCAGCCTCGAGCGGAAACGCGGATCATCGTCC
>JBEIFE010000129.1:0-5646 GCA_040382575.1 Candidatus Sericytochromatia bacterium | reverse complement strand
TGGGTGGAGCCGAGGCCCTCAAGGCGTGACGAAATCAAAGGAGAGATTCGAACCATGACTGCTACCCTGACCCAGGGCAACGTCGGCGAGATCACCCAGGTCATCGGCCCGGTCCTCGACGTCCACTTCCCCGAGAAGCTGCCCGCCATCTACAACGCCCTCCGCATCGAAGCCACCAACGAGGCCGGTGCCCGGATCGCCCTCACGGCAGAAGTGCAGCAGCACCTGGGCGACAACCGCGTCCGCGCCGTCGCCATGAGCACCACGGACGGTCTCGTCCGCGGCATGCAGGTGCTGGATACCGGCGCCCCCATCTCGGTGCCCGTCGGCGACCTCACCAAGGGCCGTATCTTCAACGTGCTCGGTGAGCCGGCCGACAACCTGGCCGCACCCGAAGGCATGCCGCTGTGGCCGATCCACCGTCCGGCCCCCAAGCTGACGGACATGGAAGTCACCCCGCAGATCCTCGAGACAGGGATCAAGGTCGTCGATCTGCTGGCCCCCTATGCGAAGGGCGGCAAGATCGGTCTGTTCGGCGGCGCGGGCGTCGGCAAGACCGTCATCATCATGGAACTCATCAACAACATCGCGAAGTTCCACTCGGGCGTGTCGGTCTTCGGCGGCGTCGGCGAGCGGACCCGCGAGGGGAACGACCTCTACCACGAGATGAAGGACTCGGGCGTTCTCAACAACACCTGCCTCGTCTACGGGCAGATGAACGAGCCGCCCGGGGCCCGCATGCGCGTTGGCCTGACGGCCCTCACGATGGCCGAGTACTTCCGTGACGAGCAGAACCAGGACGTGCTCCTGTTCGTTGACAACATCTTCCGCTTCACGCAGGCGGGTTCCGAGGTGTCGGCACTGCTCGGCCGTATGCCTTCCGCCGTCGGTTACCAGCCCACGCTGGCGACCGAGATGGGCGCCCTCCAGGAGCGCATCACCACCACGAAGAACGGCTCGATCACCTCGATCCAGGCCATCTACGTGCCCGCGGACGACTACACCGACCCCGCACCGGCCACCGCGTTCCTTCACCTGGACGCGACCACGAACCTGAGCCGTCAGATCGCTGAGCTCGGCATCTACCCCGCCGTCGACCCGCTCGCCTCGACCTCGCGGATCCTCGATCCGAACGTCGTCGGCGAAGAGCATTACCGCGTCGCTCGCGACGTCCAGCGGATCCTCCAGAAGTACAAGGAGCTCCAGGACATCATCGCGATCCTCGGCATGGAAGAGCTCTCGGCGGAAGACAAGATCACCGTCAACCGGGCTCGCCGTCTGCAGAAGTTCCTCTCGCAGCCGTTCTTCGTCGCCGAGAACTTCACGGGCTTCTCGGGCAAGTATGTCAAGCTCGAAGATACGATCCGCTCGTTCCGCGAGATCTGCGAAGGCAAATACGACGACCTGCCGGAGCAGGCATTCTACATGGTCGGCTCGATCGAGGAAGCGGTCGAGAAGGCCAAGACGTTGCAGGGTTAATTCATGGGATATACCCTCGAGATCGTCACCCCGGACCGTGTCGTGTTCTCCGAGACCGTCGACTTTCTGTCGGTCCGGGGCATCGAGGGGGAGCTGGGCATCACGCCCGGCCACATCCCCCTCTTCACCCGCGTCGTGCCGGACCTTGCCACGATTCATCAGGGCGATCGCCGTGAGGTGGTCGCCGTGATGGACGGCTTCCTGGACATCCAGGCCGGTCGCGTCCGTATCCTCGCCGAGGCAGCCGAAAAAGCCGCCGACATCGACGAGGTGCGTGCGCGCCAGGCCAAGGAACGGGCCGAGGTCCAGCTTTCCAAGGTCAAGGCCATCGAGGCCGAGGCCGCTCTTCAGCGAGCCGTCGTCCGCCTGCGGGCGATCGAGCTCATCGGCGGCGTTCGCCGCTAGGAGACGACCAACCATGACCAGGCGAAGCGTTCGCCTCGCCGTGCTCGGTGCCCTGCTGCTTTCGTGGCAGGGCATCGCCCACGCCGGCCCCTCCACTCCCCCCTCCTCGCCCCGCGCGGCCCTGCCCGTGGAGCGAGATCTGCTGTTGATGGGCACGACGGACGTGCACGGTCACGTCTACCCGACGACCTATTACTCCGACCGTGAGGAAGCACTTGGTCTGGCCAAGCTCTCTACCCTGATCGACCGCCTCCGGCGCGAGAATCCCTCGCATGTACTCGTGGATTCCGGGGACATGCTGCAGGGCTCGCCCTTGCCGTACGTCCATGCGCGCGTCGAACGGGGCAAGGGTCCCAACCCGATGATCGCGTCGATGAACGTGATGCGCTACGACGTCTTCGGCGTCGGCAACCACGACTTCAACTTCGGACTCGACCATCTGCAAACGGCCCGACGCGAGGCGAGGTTCCCCTTCGTTTCATGCAACATCTTCCGGGCCGGAACCGAGACCCCCTATTTCAAACCCTACGTCTTGCTCGATGTCCAGGGCGTGAAGGTCGGGGTGATCGGCTTTTCGCCCCCCGGTATCGTGCTGTGGGACCGCACTCACGTCGAGGGCAAGCTCGAGGTCCGCGACCTGCTCACCTGCGCCAGGCGCTACATCCCGCGCATGAAGCGCGAAGGGGCAGACGTCATCCTGGCCGTCCCGCACTCGGGGCTGGGAGGCAAGTTCGGCCCCGCCTACTCGGGCTACTCGGCATCGTCGGGTCTGCCTCCTGAAAATGTGGGCATCGAGCTCGCGAACGCCTTTCCCCAGATCGACGTGATCTTCGCCGGGCACTCCCACCAGGAGGTCTCGGGCGAAGTCGTGAACGGGGTGGCCTGCGCGCAGGCCAAGCTCTGGGGCTACCGCCTCGCCGTGGCTCGCCTCAAGCTGAAGCGTGATCACGGGCGCTGGAAAGTGGTCCGTAAATCGACCGAGACACTCGGCACGGAGGGACTCGAGCCTTCGAAGGCCGTACTGCAGGCGATCGCCCCGCAGCATGATCGGACGCTCACCTACGTTCACAGCCCGATTGCCCGGACTTCGGCACCCTGGTCAGCTGCCGAGAGTCTCCTGCGTGAGACCCCGCTGGTCGGGCTTGTCCACGCCGTACAGCTCGACGCGACGGGGGCGCAGCTTTCGTCGGCAGCCTCATTCAATACCGAGGTGACCTGGAAGTCCGGTCCCATCACGATCGCGGACGTGGCCTCCATGTATCCCTACGAAAACCATCTGGTGGCCATCCAGATCACGGGGAAGATCCTCCGGAGCTATCTGGAACACGCCGCCGCATTCTACCAGGGGGTCGAGAACGGACAGGTGACTTTCAATCCTGCCGTGCGCGTCTACAACTACGACATGGTGGCCGGGGTCCAGTACGCGATCGATCCCACCCGACCGGTAGGGGATCGGGTCCAGAACCTGATGTTCCAGGGTCGCCCCGTACTGGATACCGATACGTTCCGGATGGCCGTGAACTCCTATCGCCAGGGCGGCGGCGGAGGCTACGACATGCTCAAGGGCTGCCCCGTCGTGTACGACCGTCAGCAGAGCATCCGGGAACTGGTGATCGAGTATCTCCAGAAGAAGGGGCAGATCGAGCCCGAGGATGTCCTACGCGCGGATTGGGCTCTGTCCCTGCCGCACTGACGGCGATCAGCGGGCCTGAGACGTCCGGGCTTTGTTCCGGACTTTTGCCCGCTCCTGGTCCCTGGACTCGGACCAGAGCAGACCGAGGTCGCATGCCAGTCCAGCCAGGGCCATCGGCAAGATGAGCGGGGCGAGCGGTGGCGCGAAAGAGGCCACAGCGAGCCCCGTTCCGGCGACAGCACTGCCGACGGCCAAGGCTCGGGTGCGCGTGCCAGCATCCCGGTCGTGGGCAACCCGCCAGAGGTTTCGGTAGCTCGTCAGGGTAGCGGCGATATTCAGGTACGGCACGAGCTTGCCCAGGGCCATACCCAATTTCCCCATGGGAGATCGGGCGATCGCGCCACCGAGGCCCTTGAGTGGCTTGACGACGGGCGAGAGTCCCTCGATGCGATCGGCGACCCTGGCAAGCCCCCGGGTGGTCTCGACGACGACCTCGCCCACCTGGATCGCATTACGCATGCGAGTGGCCAGGTTGATTCCCGAATTGACCTTCTCGACACCGCTCGAGTCGCCGCTCACGAGCACGTCGACTTCCTTGCCAGCTGCCTCGAGTTCCTTGCGTGCGGCATCCTCGGAATGGCTCAGAACCAGAACGTCCGCCACCATCTTGATGGGGGCGAGGCCGGGGGCCCTGGCGGTGATTTCCCGGACGGCCTTGGAAGCCGCGAAGACATCACGGTTCGCGACGGCCTCGATGGCATTGGCGACAGGAACCTGCGTGACGCGGTCAGCGCGGTCCGCCAGTTGCGCGAGGATGGCCTTGTCCTCGGGCTCATCCGCGGGCGGCAGCAGGGAGTCGGAAGAATCAGCCTGCTCGCGCGCATCCAGACGCTGGAGTGCGTCGACGCGCCTGAGCACGGGACGTATCGTCATCTCGGACTGGAACCGATCGACCCGCTGCACCCGACACTCCCTCGATAACACCATCGGAACACCCCATGCTTATCGAGGTTTCTACCCGGGGCTTGCGTGAAAAAAGGGCCATCTCCCGAGAGAGAATGGCCCCGTCGAAACTGGCGTTCCAGGCGGATCTGCGCCCGGGCATCCACATCACTCGATGTACTCACGGAGCTTGCGGTTGCGGTTCGGGTGGCGCAGTTTCCTGAGGGCCTTGGCCTCGATCTGACGGATCCGCTCGCGCGTGACACCGAACTGGGAGCCGACCTCCTCGAGAGTCCGGCTGCGACCGTCATCCAGCCCGAAACGCAGGCGCAGGACGTCTCTCTCGCGGACGCTCAGGGACTTCAAGACCTCGTTGAGATCCTCGCGCAAGAGTTCATGGGTGACGGCATGGACGGGCGCCTCGGTCTCGCGATCCTCGATGAAATCCCCGAGACGGGAGTCCTCTTCCTTGCCGATGGGCGTCTCGAGCGAGATGGGTTCCTGAGCGACCTTGAAGATCTCTCGCAGCTTCTCGACCGTGACGTCCATCTCGCGGGCGATCTCTTCGTCGGCAGGCTTGCGACCGAGGTCCTGGGCCAGCTTGCGCGAGATCTTCTTGAGCTTGTTGATGGTCTCGACCATGTGAACCGGGATGCGGATGGTCCGGGCCTGGTCGGCGATCGCCCGCGTGATGGCCTGACGGATCCACCAGGTGGCATAGGTCGAGAACTTGTATCCCTTGTTGTGGTCGAACTTCTCGACCGCCCGGATGAGACCGAGGTTGCCCTCCTGGATCAGGTCGAGAAACAGCATGCCTCGACCCACGTATTTCTTGGCGATCGAGACCACCAGGCGCAGATTGGCCTTGGCCAGCTTCTGCTTGGCCCGCTCGTCACCCGCCACGATGCGACGTGCCAGCTCGATCTCTTCCGAGGGAGTAAGCAGCTTGATCGAGCCGATCTCGCGCAGGTACATCCGCACCGGGTCATCCGTCGAGACGCCCTTCGGGACGGACAGATCGAGGACCGTTTCCTCGCCCGGTTCGTCCAGGTCATCGGTCGCGGCGGAAGGAGCGTCCCGGAGGTCGTCCTGCTCGTCGATCTGTTCCTCTGGCTCGGGGAAGACCTCGAGGATATCATCCACGCTCGCGTGCGATTTGTCCTTGAGACTTTCCATCTTGTTCGCCA
>JBEIFE010000128.1:0-5655 GCA_040382575.1 Candidatus Sericytochromatia bacterium | reverse complement strand
CGACGGTCCAGTCCGCGGTCGGAAACCAGGTCAGACTCGACTGGGCCTGCCATGTCAGGAGGCGGCTGCCTGCCGGACGGACCGACCAGGCCCCCCGGTCGTTGAAGCTGCCCGTGACGTCGCGCAGCCCGATCCCGGTCGAGATGAGCCAGCTACCAGGCGGCGCCTGGCGCAAACTGCCCAGTCCGGGGGTCGAGACCTCGATGGCATTGCCGGGTGCCCCGCAGCCACAGGGGCTGCAAGCCATTCCAGGGAAGGGCGTGAGCAGGATCCCGGACAGGATCCCCCCCGCGATGTGAAGTCGCATGTCGGGTTTCTCCATGAGCGTGGCCCGTGATAGCCGGAGCGAACGAGCCCCAGGTCACAGATCCGGTTGACCGATCGTCAGGTCAGGGCCCGGGGAGGCGGCTCGGGAGGGGCAACCGTTCGCGATGGCGAAGACATCGCGATCACCGGGACCGTATGGCCGCTCGCTACACGCAGATGGCGAAAGTCGGGGGCGATCGCGAGGGCCGTCGGTGGCAGCAAGTGTGGGGGCGTCATGTGACCGGGCCGACGAGCCATGTCAAGTTCGTCGGAGCTCGAACATGTGTGCTCGAGCGCTCCGGATGAGGCATGGCAGGAACAGTCCAGGTGCGTGCAGACCAGTTCCGCGGCGCCCGTTCGGTCTTCGTGAGAAGGGCAATGACAGGGGCTCTGCCACAGGCCGAGAGCCAGAAGCAGCAATCCCACGAGCCATCTGGTCACGACGGATCTAGAGGTGATGACTTCATTGAACCGTTCGGTCTGTCGGCTGTCAAATCCCTTGATGTGGCAGGGATGTTCAAGTTTTGCGGACGGATCGTGAAGAATCCGTGAGTTTACCGGGTACAAGCATGGTACGGATGTCACGGGGTGGCGTCGAGCTGGTAGCTGTCGCCGGTTCATGCATGCGTTTACCGGATGAGCGGGATGGAGTGTCGATCGATGAGACGTCGTACGCACTTGGTCGTCTCGTGGGTCAGCCTTCTGGGTCTCGTCGCCTGCCAGCTGCCTTCCGTCTCCCCGACGGCCAGCGTGAAGATGGTCGTCAAGACCGAGGGTGGATTCCGGAACCAGGTCCTCGATGCGAGCGAGGGGATGCAACTCTTCCAGGGTGCCGCCGTGGCGCCCATGGATGCGCTTCGCACCGTCGCCCCGCTGCGCACGGTCGCGCCTTTGCGGACGGTCGCACCGCTGCGAACGCTTGCTCCCCTGACCACCCGTGCTCCTTTCTCGACCCAGGCCATCCGCGAGGGTCAGATGGATCCGGACTGGGGTGTCGTGGAAGGCGCCACCGTGACGTGGGTCGAGGTGGGCGTCGATTCTCCTCGCCGGGGAGGGGGCGTCAAGACGGATGCCAATGGCTGGTTCAAGCTGGAGGTGCCCTCGGGGATTGACGTTGAAATTCAGGTCGTCCTCGCCTCCGACGATGGTCAGCACCAGTTGACCCTGACCAGGCTTGTGCCCCGCGATGCCAGCGCGGCCGAGCGCATAGCGATCACGCCGGACACGCACCTGGCCACCCGCGTCTGGAAGAAGTCAGGGCTCAAGATCGTTCCGTCCGAGAAGGACTTCCGCGAACTGGTTAACCGTTGCGTGGCGGCCCAGCCCGCCACGGATACGGTCCTGGATGGGCCTGCGGATCGGGACATCAAGGATGCTCAGGATCGTGCAGTCGACGGGGTGGCCGCTCATCCCGAGGTGGCACCGGTCCTGCAGGCTCTGATCGCGCCCTCTCCATCTCCGGTTCCATCTACTGCTCCATCTGCTTCGCCCTCCGAGGACGCCTCATCTGCCCCATCCGCCAGTCCTTCGGTGTCTCCGCCGACCGGGCCGTCCGCCGTTCCCTCGGCTTCACCCGGAGTGGGCGAATCGCCGGCGCCCCAGGTTTCCCCGGGCGCTTCCGCATCTCCCTCGGTGGCCCCATCGTCTTCTCCGGAAGCGTCTCCCGCTCCTGGAGGGGGGCCGTCGCCGAGCGTCTCACCTACCCAGGCTCCGTCAACCTCGCCGACACCCGATCCTTTGCCTGCGATTCGATTCCAATCTTCCGATTCCAGGCTCATCAAGGCACGGCTCGATGGTTCGCTGGTCCATGCGGGCGACCGGGTCCATTTTCTGGGGTTCGCGGGCTACAGTCAGGTTCCACAGGGTGAATCCTGTCTGGTCAACGGTTCGAGGCCGGTCTCGAACCAGTCGCATGCCTACACCTCGATGCCGCCTCCGATCAGCGCTCAGGGACTGGTTGTGCTCGGCTCGACGCTGTATGCGCTGGGTGGCTACAACGGCGCCTTCAATTCAGCCATCAGCGACATCTATGCCATTCCGGTCGGCAGTCTCACCTCCAACAGCAAGCAGAGTCTGAGACTGAACGTGGCTCGAAGCCATCCCGCGGTGGTCAGGACCGATAACCGGGTTTACATCCTGGGTGGACAGGCAGGAAGTCAGAAGCTTTCCACCGTCGAGATCGCCACGCTGTCCGGTGCCAAAAATTCCATCGTCTCGATTGCCACGGCCTCGGCTCTTCCCGCGCCCGTTGCGGGTCCGGTCGTCAATCTCGATAGCAGCACCCTCACGGGCACCGGTTCGTGGGCGGAAGGGGCCCGCGTCCGGATGCTGTCCTCCGAGAATCCTGCCCGGATGGTCCAGCTGACCGTGTCGGGTGGGGAACTCGTCAATGCGGAACTCTTGAGCCTCGAGGGCGTTCCCGAAAGCTTCACGGCCGGTGAAGTCACGCTCTTCCGGTACAAGAACCTGGAATTCCTTCTGGCTGGCTCGGGGGAGATGGTCTATCGCAAGGCCGATTCCAGCGATCCGTTCCAGGACGCCGGGGCAGCTCTGCCCCTGGCCCGTCATCGCCCGATGGTGCTCCGGACCCAGCAAGGCAATGCTTTCATTGTCGGTGGCCATGAGGACAGCGAAGGCCGCAATCCCCGCGACACGATGATCGAGTTGATCGTGGGGCCGTGATGATGCGGGTCGGGAGGTAAGATGGGGGGGGCTGACGCCCCCCCTTTTTTGGTCGAGGAGGCAGGGACTTGCGCTTTCTGACGGCTGGCGAAAGCCACGGGCCCGTGCAACTCGTGATCATCGAGGGCTTTCCCGCGGGGGTCCCCGTTCGCCCCGATGCGATCGACCGGGAATTGACACGCCGGCAGGCGGGGCACGGGCGGGGGCAGCGCCAGCGGATCGAGCGGGACCGGGTGCAAATCCTCTCGGGTGTGCGTCAGGGGCGATCCACCGGGGCCCCGGTCACGCTCCAGGTCGAGAACCGGGATGCTGTCAACTGGACGGAGGCCCTCGCACCGGAGCCCGTCGATCCGGTCGATGAGGCCCGGATGGCCGCGATCGCCCGTCGCCGCATCACCCGCGTGCGACCTGGCCACGCTGATCTGGCGGGGGCGCTCAAGTATGCCCATGAAGACGTCCGGGATGTCCTCGAACGGTCCAGTGCCCGCGAGACGGTCGCCCGGGTCATGGCCGGCGCTCTGGCGGGTGAACTGCTGTCGGGGCTCGGGATCCGCGTGGGATCGCACGTGTTGGCCATCGGGTCCGAGCGCGTGGAGGTCCAGGAGCTTCCGGGTGCGGTTTCGGACTGGCTCGAGCGGGCCGAGCATTCCCCGGTCCGGTGCGCCGATCCGGCAGCAAGCATCCGCATGGTCGAGGAGATCGATCGTGCGCGCCGTGCCGGCGAGACGCTCGGTGGGGTCATCGAGCTCGTGGCCACAGGCATTCCACCCGGGCTCGGGTCCTACGTGCAGTGGGATCGGCGTCTTGATGGGCGTCTGGCCCAGGCACTCATGAGCGTTCCCGCCGTGAAGGGGGTTTCATTCGGTCTCGGATTCGAGGCGGCGGCATTGCCAGGCTCCCGCGTACACGATCCCGTCCTTCCGGGCTTCGAGCGTCCGTCCAACCATGCCGGTGGCCTCGAGGGCGGCGTCACCAATGGCCAGCCTCTGGTCGTCCGGATTGCGAAGAAGCCCATTCCAACCTTGATGCGTCCGCTTCCGAGTGTCGATCTGCATACCGGGGAGGCCGTCGAGGCGCATGTCGAGCGCGCCGATACATGCGCCGTTCCGGCGTGCGCCGTCATCGCCGAGGCCATGATGCGATGGGTGCTGGCCGAGGCCTTGCTCGAGAAGGTGGGCGGCGATTCCTGGGAGGAGATCCAGGTGCATCATCGGGCCTGGAGCGAGGCCCATCCCCTCGCCCATGCGATGCCCCACGCGAAGAGAGGAGACCCCTGATGTCCCGTTTTCTGGTCTTGCATGGACCCAATCTGAATCTCCTGGGTACTCGCGAACCGCATCTCTACGGCCATCGGACCCTGGCGGACATCGATCGCGATCTCGACATGCTCGCCCGCGATCTCGGTATCGAGGTGGAGTGTCGGCAGACGAATCACGAGGGCCTGCTCGTCGACTGGGTTCAGGAAGCCCCTCAACAGGGGGTTGCCGGAATCCTCATCAACCCCGGAGGCTATGCCCATACGAGTGTCGCGCTCCGTGATGCGATCACGGCTTCGGGTCTTCCTGTGGTGGAAGTCCATCTGAGCAACGTGCATGCGCGTGAAGAGTTTCGCCGGCAGTTGATGCTGGCGCCCGTGGTATCAGGTGTCCTCTGCGGCCTCGGTGCGCACGGCTATCAACTGGGTCTCCGTGCCCTCGCTGCACTCGTCTGCGAACCGGCGATGGACGGTGGTCGTGTGCTATCATGAGCGGTATTCGCGCCCGCTTTCGCTTGTGAGGATTTCATGATTTCGTCGAACGATCTGCGCCCGGGCACCACGATCGAGATGGACGGCAACGCCTTCACCGTCGTCGATTTCCAGCACGTCAAGCCAGGTAAGGGCGCGGCCTTCGTCCGCACCAAGCTCAAGAACGTGAGAACGGGAAACGTCGTCGAGACGACCTTCCGGGCGGGTGAAAAGATTGCTCGCGCCAACATGGAGAAGAAGGAATACACCTATCTCTACGTCACGGGTGACGAGTTCACCTTCATGGACATGGAGAGCTTCGATCAGATCAACCTCGATCGCGCTCAGCTCGGGGACCAGGCCAAGTGGCTCAAGGAGCAGATGCCCGTCGAGATCCTGTACTTCCAGGGTGCGATCATGGGTATTTCTATTCCTAACTTCGTGGAACTCGAGATCATCGACACGCCTCCCGGTGTCAAGGGAGATACGGCATCGGGCGGTGGTAAGCCGGCCACGCTCGCAGGGGGTGCCGTGGTCCAGGTGCCCTTCTTCGTGAACACGGGCGACGTCGTGCGCGTCGACACGCGAACCGGCGAATACCTCGACCGCGTATAGCGAGGGGGACGACTTGCAGTTCGATCTCGATTCCGTTCGTCAACTCGTCCAGCTTTTCGACGCTTCAGGTGTCGCGGAGTTCAAGCTCGAGGTGGGTGACCAGCGTCTCCATCTGAGTCGCTCCTCTGCAGTCGTGGCTCCCGTCGCCCCGGTGGTCAGGGAAGCCGTGGTCGGGCCGGTCGTGTACGCCACCCAGCCTGCCGCGCCCGTGGCCGTTGAAAGTATTCCTGATGCGCATGTCGTCCGATCGCCCATCGTCGGCACGTTCTACCGGTCTCCGTCGCCCGAGGCTCCAGCCTTCGTCGAGGTGGGGGCACGTGTCGAGG
>JBEIFE010000127.1:0-5695 GCA_040382575.1 Candidatus Sericytochromatia bacterium | reverse complement strand
GTCGACGTACTTGGCGCCTTTTTCGAGCAATTCGTCGATGGCTCCCGATTCCTCACCCGCTACCAGCAGGTAATTGACCATGGGCGGAAACAACCCGGTGCCGTCGAAAAGCGTGGAAAGCCTTGCGCCCTGGGAGACGCCTGCCCGGATGCCCTCGAGCTTGAGCGAGGTATAGGCATTGGTGATGGATTGCTGCGTGAGTTCGATCGCGTTGATGATCGAGATGCCGCAGTTCAGGAACAGGGCCAGGTTGTGAAGGATACGCGACACCGTCACCTTGTGGACGAGTTTCCCGTAGATGGGAATCTTGTACTCCCACAGGTCGAAAAGCTGCCGCCCCACCCGGTTGCCCATGATCAGCTTGCCCGCGCCATAGATGGCCGCGAAGGGCAGAGGGATGAGGTATCCCTTGGTCGTGACGATCTTGCTGGTGTCGATGAGCATCTGCGTCGTCGCCGGCAGTTTGACGTCGAACGAGGCGAAAAGCTGGATGAAAGTGGGCACCACGAAGATCATCAGCCCGATCACGATCAGGATGATGAGGATGATCATGATGACGGGGTAGGTCAGGGCGCCTTTGATCTTGGCCGTCAGTTCCCCTTGCTTCTCGAGATGCTCGACCAGGCGTTTGAGCGTCTGCTCGAGGTTTCCAGAGGCCTCTCCGACGGTGATGAGCTCGATGAAGATTCTCGGAAGCTCGTTCTCGTAGCGGGCATAGGCTTCTGCCAGAGAGGCTCCTTCCATGACGGAGGTCCGGACCGTCTCGTGGATCACCCACAGGCGTGGGTTCTGGATGAGGCCCGAGAGGATGTCCATGGTTTGCGCAAACGAGAGACCGGCCTCGTTCATCGTGCACATCTGGGAGGCGTAGAACAGCACGTCCTTGGCAGCGATTCTCCGGTTCAGGGCCCTGCGAATCCTGGCCGAGAGCGTGTTGGCGTTGGGGTTCGAGTTGGATCTTGCTTTGGCTCGTTTATCGGCGACGGTGTCGACCCGTCCGGCCATGGCCAGGTCGTGCCAGAGTTGCTTGACCTCGACCTTCGAGGGAACCATGCCCTGTTCGCGCAGCATCTGCCGCGCGTCTCGCTCGGTCTGGGCGATGATTTCACCCTTGACGGGCGGCCCCCCCTCTCCGGGGATGGCCGTGTAGAAGTACGTCTTGGACTTGGCGCGGACGATGGAATTCGGCGCAGCGAAACCACCGGGACCTGCTGGACCTTTGGTTGCCTGTTCACCGTCTTGGCCCTTCGTCTGCCCGAGGCCCTTGGTGGTTCCCCTGCTGAGGATGGCCCCCCTGGGCTCTCCGTCTTTCGCCTCCCCCGCTTTCGGGGTCCGAGCGACCTTGATGTCAATGGGAACCATGCCCTGCTCACGCAGCAGAGCCCGGACGGAGCGTTCGTTTTCTGCCTCGATGGTGGCCCGCCGGATTTCCTTGCCGGCATGGGCCATGTACTCGAAAGTCTTCAACTCGGGCATGGCATGCGCCCCCTCTCGTCAGGCAGGTTCTCTTGTACCCGGGAACGGTTAGGGAATCTCTGCAGCCAGGTATAACTTCGACAGGAGGTTGGTAGCGTGTACGACGAACATCGGCGTCAGCGGGGGTTCTCCCTGCTCGAAGTGGGGTTGGCCATCACGCTCGCGCTGATCCTGTCGGCTGCGCTGGCCACCTTCTACAGCCAGGTCAAGGACGATGCCGGGGACACGCTCTGCCGGAACCGGATCTCGGCCCTCCAGGGGATGGTGGAGACTCTCGCCGCATCCGATGGTGGAGTGCTGCCAACCCTCGATCGGGTCAGGACGGCCTGGCGAGCCAAGCGCCAGGACGATTTCGACATATCTCCATGGGGGGGGCGCATCTATAGCCCTACCGGGGCAAATGCGATTGCCGGTGGTGACCAGGCGGGATGTTCTCCCCAGGATGTCAACCGGACTGCTTTGATCGTCAACACGGGGTGCTCGCTATGTCTCGGGTACCAGCAGGAGAGCAACTACGGGGCGGGAACCCTTTACTATTTCCGCGTCGTGGAGGGCAGTGGCGGTGCGCGTCCCGGTTTGCCCAACGCGGCCTTCCAGACGTCGATGTGGGATCAGGCGCGTCGTGAGCAAGTGGTGGTGACGGGATATGGACTGGCCTCGATCAAATCGACGAATCGATACTTCATGGTCACGAGCGGCCGCTAGCGGCTTCACGCTCATCGAGGCGGTCCTGGTCATCTCGATCGGCATCGTCATCATCACCTCGGGGACCATCCTGTATCGCCAGTACAGCGAGTCGGTGGGGACTTCGAGCGCCCTCGAGAAGGTCATGGCCCTCCAGGAGACCGTCGAATATCTGGCCGCGACGGATCCCAGTACCGAGGTCGCTTACCCCGATGAGCCATCCCTGGAGCGGTTGTGGGCCGTCAAGCGTCCCAATGATGCCTACAGCAGTCCGTGGGGTGGCCCCACGTTTCCAGGTCAGGGAAGCCCCCCACAGGCCGTTCTTGGCGGGTCCGTAACCTCGGGGGTCGTGGATGATCCGGCCGATACGGACGGCGGTACCCTGTTCTACTGGGTGACTTCGACTCGGGGAGGCTTGCTGACGGCCAACGACACCACGGGCGGCCCGGCCTCGACCGTGACGCGGCGCGATTACATCGTGGCGATCGCCCCCTCGCGTTCACAGGCCGGGGGCTACTGGTTCGTCCGAGGGGCGGGCAACGGGACCGAGACAGCCGACCTGCGGGGTCAGGTCGGGACCGGTGCTGCCGCCGCCCCCGAGGACGCCTACTGATTCTCAACCGTGTCCGACTTGCGTCATCCATCACAGCACGTCAGCGCCATCCGGGATAGCCTGTGGGGTGCCCCGGATCGGGCGAGGAGATGGGTCGTGGAACGCAATCGATGGTTCGCGCTGATGCTGGCCCTTGGCCTCGGTGGGCAGATGCCCGTCTGGGCCGCGCCCTCCGTCGTTCCCGACTTTGAACTGCAGGACCGGATCCGGGTTCCCCGCGGTGAGGTCAAGTACACGTTCAGGCTTCGCGAGGTTCCCCTGCGCGAGGCGCTCCAGATGGTAGCCGAAGCAGCCAATCTCAACCTCGTGCTCGATGCCTCGGTCCAGGGAGACGTGAGCCTGGACTTTTTCCAGGTGCCCCTCGACCAGTTGCTCGAGACGGTCCTCTATTCGCGGGGGTATCGCCTCACGCCTTATCGTGATGCGTTCCTGATTTACCGCAGCGGTCAGTATGGAAAGCGCATGGTGCGGTTCGTGCCCCTGCGCTTCGCCAATGCCCAGGCGCTCTTGCCCACGCTCTACAACCTGCTCGAGGTTTCCCCACCCATCGATTTCGGTGGCGTGGCGGGTGCTGGCGGCGGAGCGGCGGGCGCTGCGTCAGGTGCTCAGGCTGGCGCTGCCTCGCAGGGTTCGGGCGCAGGTGCGGCGTCCGCTCCTGCGACTTCTGCGGGGTCGCCTTCCTCGCCCGCTGCACCGAGCGGCGCCGGGGGGGCGTCTGCCACGAGCGCCACGTCTGGTGCCCCGGCGACATCTGCGAGTGCCGGGGCCGCGACGGCAGCTTCCACCGCTGCCGCGGGTGCTGCGGGCGGGGCGGCGGGCATCGGAGCCACGCCGCGTGCGGGAGGGGGAAATCCTGCGACCGGGCGAGTCACGAATGCGACGGCGGCCGACGTCCAGGCACTTTTCGGTCTGAGCATCCGGGCAGACAGCCGGTCGAACCGGGTCATCCTCACCGGGACGCGCGATCGCATCGAACTGGCCCAGCAGATGATCAAGCAGCTTGACGTGCTCATCCCCACGCAAGTCTTCCGGTTGAGCCACATCAGCGCTCCACAGGCCATCAGCGTGCTTCGGGCCAGCTTCTTCGAGGGGTCGGGGGGGGCCGGTGGCGGCGCCGGCGCCGGTGGGGGACAGGGTGGAGGTGGCGCCCGCTCGACCCGGGTCACGTCTACATTCAAGAGCTTTGCCCAGCTCGGTGGAGCGCCCACCTTCGAGCAGAGCAACGTGGACGTCTCCCTCGAGAGTCCGCGTTTCATCCCGTTGCCCACCGAAAATGCTTTGCTGGTCATGGGCACGGCCCAGGAACTCGAGCTGGTAGGGAGCGTCCTCAAGGCGATCGACCGCCGACGTCCCCAGGTTCTCATCAAGATCCAGGTGGTCGAGATCTCGCTCACCGAGGCCCTCAACCTGGGGGCCACGCTCGGGATCGGGACGCGCCAGTTCCAGCTGTCCTCGGGACAGCAGGGGGGCGGTCTGACGTTCAACACAGCGGCGGACCAGGCGCTCAATTTCAATGCCCAGCTCTCGGCGCTCGTCCAGCGGGGCAGGGCCAAGGTGCTCGCGAGTCCCCAGGTCCTGGCCATGGACAGTCGCCAGACCCAGATCAACATCGACGACACCATCGCGTCGCGCGTCACCACCCAGCAGACCCAGAATGCCAATCAGACGACCACTTCTACCCAGGTCGAGACGTCGCAGGCCGGTGTCCAGCTCACGCTCGTGCCGCGCATCGATCATCAGGGGGGCGTTGCCCTGTTCCTGCAGCCCAACATCCAGACGCCTCAGGCTCCCATCAGTCTGGGTAATGGATCTTCGTTCACTCCCGTCAGCCGGCGACAGTTCGTCGGCCAGGAGATTTACGTGAAGGATGGTCAGACCATCGTGATCGGGGGTCTCGTCAAGGATGTGAAGCGGCAGTCCCTCACCAAGGTTCCCCTGCTCGGTGATATTCCCTTTCTGGGGGGGATCTTCCAGCTGCGCGATGACCGTATCGAGCAGGCCGAGGTCCAGATTTACGTCACTCCGGAGGTCGTCAAGGATGAAGCATATCAGTCCTGATCGGGCCATCTTGCGTGTGGTGGTCGGGGTTTTGCCGCTCGCGTTCGTGGCTGGCTGTTCCGCTGGCTACTTCCAGTCGCTGACGCAGGCATCGCGCGTGTTCGCCAGCGTCAATACGCCCGCCGAAATCTCGGTTCCTGCGCTCACTGACCAGAACGTGGAGCTCACCAACCCCAAGGTGCAGTTCACGCTGTCCACGAAGTCATCGCCCGTCACGATCACTGGCGTGACCCGCATGGTATATACCGCCACGGGAACGGCGAATACCTTGCAGCCGGCCATCACGGTCACGAGCAAGAGCGGGACGGGGACGACGGCGATTTTGCTCAAGCAGTCGATTGTATTGCCCGAGGAAAAGACCAGCGTGAACGTCGAACTGCCGGCTGTCTGGTCCCAGCTTTTCCTGGATTCGGCGCTTCCCGAGTCAGGCCGGCCCGCGGCGGATTCCCCCAGGACCTGGTTCGTGGACGTGACCCTCGAGGGCACCAACCAGCTCGGCCAGACCATCACCACCAACGTGGGCATTCCCATCAACATCATCCAGCAGTCCGGTGGAGCCTGATGCGGTTCCTCCTCTCCGAGTTCTGACCATGAAAGCCCTTCTCGCCATCACCCGCCTCTCGTTCCGATCAGCTCTCGGAGAGCGCCTCCTGCAACTGGCGGCCGTCTTCGCCGCCTTGCTGCTGTTGCTTGCGCTGGCGGCGTCCCAGCTGGCCCCCCTCGCAGAACGCAAGGTACTCGTCGACTTCGGTCTGGCCACACTTCATGCGGTTGGCCTCGTGATCGCCGTCTTCCTCGGGTCACAGGACCTTCCCCGCGAGCTCGATCGCCGCACGCTATACGTCGTCCTGAGCAAGCCTGTCG
>JBEIFE010000126.1:0-5721 GCA_040382575.1 Candidatus Sericytochromatia bacterium | reverse complement strand
GTGGAGTCGGGATAGGCGGGGTGCTCGAACCCCCGCAGGCAAGCCCCGTGATCGTGGAAGACGGCGCCTTCATCGGTTCGCGCTGCATCGTGGTCGAGGGCGTCGTCGTCGAGGAAGAAGCCGTCCTGGGGGCCAACGTCGTGCTCACGGCATCCACGCCCATCGTGGACGTGACGGGGACAGAACCCGTGATTCTCAAGGGACGCGTGCCGGCTCGCTCGGTCGTCATCCCGGGCACGATGCCCAAGACCTTCGCGGCAGGCACCTTCGGCGTGCCCTGTGCGCTCATCATCGGGGAGCGTACGGCCATCACCGACCGCAAGACCTCGCTCAATGACGTCCTGCGCACCTACCAGCTGGCGGTCTGACGTGGAACCGGGTGCGCTCGCGAGCAAGACGACGACGGGGCACGACCTGGCCGTCCTCACGCGGGACCTGTGTGCCATCCCGAGCGTCACGGGGGACGAAGAGGCGATCGCCGACCACCTGCTCGCCTGGATTGCGCGCGAGGCGCCTGGCTGCCAGGCCGATCGCCTCGGCCATACCGTGGTGGCCCGGGTTCCGGGTGCCCCGGGTGAACCCTGGGTATTGCTCGTCGGCCACCACGACACCGTGCCGCCCGCACACGACCAGGAAGTGGCCATCCGTGATGGCCTCGTGGTCGGCTGCGGGGCCAGCGACATGAAGGGCGCGCTCGCCGTCATGCTCGATCTGGCCGTCGCCGCCTCCCGTGAACCGGCGCCTCCAGGCCGCCCGGGAGCGCTGTTCGTCTTCTACGACCGCGAGGAAGGACCCATCTCGGACAGCACCATGCCAGCCCTGCTCGATTCAGGCCTCCTGCCCGAAAACGTCGATCTTGCCCTTTGCCTCGAGCCCACGGACCTGCGCATCGAGGCGGGCTGCGTGGGGGGGCTGCACGCTCGCGTGACGGTGCAGGGTCGCCGGGCCCACTCGGCCCGGCCCTGGCAGGGCATCAACGCCATCACCCGGGCGATCCCGCTGCTCCAGCGGCTGGCTGCCTGGGAACCGCGCCCCGTCGAGGTCGGTGGCCTGGTGTTCCGGGAGGTCGTGAGCCCCACGATGGCCCGGACGCACAATGGCCGTAACGTCGTGCCCGATGCCTTCGAGCTGAACCTGAACATGCGCTTCGCACCCGACCGCGCACCGGAAGACGCCATCCTCGAGCTCGAGGCGATGGTCGGCCCCGAGGCCACCTGCGAGATCATCGACATTGCCCCCCCGGGACGCGTCGTGACGGAGCATCCGCGCCTGAGCAACTGGGCAGCCCGCCACGGGCTGACGCTCGAGGCCAAGCAGGCCTGGACCGACGTTGCCCAGCTCTCGGCGCGCGGCATCCCGGCGGCCAACTTCGGTCCGGGCTTGACGGCGCAGGCACATCAGGCCGGCGAATACGTGCCCGTGGCCAACCTGCTGGCGGCGCGCCGGATGCTGGCCGACCTGCTCGGTCTGAGCACCTGAATCGACGCGAGGTGATATCGTGAATCCGCGTCTCGCGGCCATTCCCGGCTCGCTCATCCGCGAGCTCAATGCCCTGAAGCGGCCCACCTCGCTCGACCTGGGCCTCGGTGAGCCGACGCTCCGGCCCGATCCGCGCCCGTTCGAGATCGCCGGGGAATGGGTCCGCCGCCACGGCTGCCCGTACTCTCCGAACCCGGGCTTCCAGGACCTGCGCGCGGCGATCGCCGCGTACCTGGCCCTCCCGGGCATCACGGGCCCGGCCGACGTGTGCGTCACCTGCGGGTCCCAGGAAGCCCTGTACCTGGCGATCAAGACCCTGCTCGACCCTGCCCGGGACGAGGTGGCGATCGTCTCGCCCGCCTACCCCCTGTACGCGAAGCTGGCCCAGCTCGAGGGCCTCGCGACCCGATTCATTCCCCAGGATCCCGCCACCGGCTTCGCCCCCGATGCGGAACGCGTGCTCTCGGGATTGGGGCCCCGCTCACGGCTGCTGGTGCTCGCCTCGCCCGCGAACCCCACCGGACGCATCTGGCCGACCAACGAGTTGCAGCGCCTGGCCGAGGGCCTGCTCGCCCGGCCGGGCGAGCCCGTCGTGGTGCTGTCTGACGAGGTCTACCGGGACCTGGCTGGTCCGCACGGCCCTGCCCCGTCGCTCGCCACCTGGTACCCCCACACCTACGTCGCCGGGAGTCTCTCGAAGAGCCATGCCCTGACAGGCCTGCGTCTGGGGTGGATGGCCGGTCCCCGGCACGGAGTGGCGGCCGCGACCAAGGTCCACCAGTTCCTCACGACGGCGGCCAGTACCTACTCGCAGCGCGTCGCCCACGCGATCCTGTCGGACCCCGGGACCTTCCCGGCCCCGCATGCCCACTACGCCCAACAGCGCGACGTGCTCGCCCGTGCGCTCGCGGAGGCCGGACTGCTCACCTTGCCTGCCGAGGGGGCATTCTACACGCTGGTCCATCTACCGGGCATCGACCCGACGGATCCCGTTGCGGCTGCTCGCGACCTTCTCGCACGAGAAGACGTCGTGACGATCCCGGGGATCGCCTTCGGTGACGAGGCCGCCGAGTGGATACGGCTCTCGTGCGTGGCCGAGCCAGCGATCCTGCAGGAGGCCGTCAGGCGGATCGCCCGGTTCGCCGGCGCCCCTTCTCGGCAAGCTTGAGCAGCGTGATGTAGTCCATCACCTTCTCGATCTGGGAGGGATTGAGACCGCGCAGGGCCTCGAGAATGGTGAGTGGACGCTCTTCCTCGTCTGCGGTGGGAGCCTCGCTCGACACCAGCGCATCGAGAGTCTGGGTGGCCTCCGTGACAGGAATGGGTTCCCCCACCCGCAGACGGTCGAGGTCGATGAGCCGAACGCCGAGGCCCTCGGCCAGCGCGCGCAGGGTATCGGAATCGGGAATCTCGCCATGCTCGATGTCGAGCAGGAGCGACAGAGGCACCTGGCAGCGGCCCGACAGATCCTGGACCGTCCAGTTACGCGCCTCGCGGACGGCCCGGAGAAGCTCGGACAGGCTGTTCACCATGCGCATGGTCCACCTCCTGCTCGTCGCGCCTGCACGACTCTTATACCCCGTCCAGGCCGTGGATGCGATCGCGCAGGAGCCCGAGTTCGCCCAGAAGCTCGAATTCACCGGCCATTCCCGCCCGGTCGAGCGCCGAATCGAGCAACTCGGAAAGGGCCGAGACCTCCCCGGCTGCCAGTTGCCACGTGAAGTGGGTAGCGCCGGCATTGGCCTGGGGCTGCGCCTCGGCAAAGAGGCGCATCAACACGGGCGAAATCTGTTCGGTGGACAGCTCGGAAAGGGCCCTGGCCAGCGGGCGGAGCTCATCGAGGGACAGGGTGAGCGTGGACGACATGTCGAGACTCCGATCTCAGAACGAGCCCTGGGCGGGGCGAGCCCCGGCCAGCCAGGGCAGGAAACGTTGCAAGGTGAGGTAAGTCAGGCGATCGCGCACCACGGCGAGTAACCGCATGCCGCCTGCCGGCCCCAGAGCCGTGAGGAGTGAGACGGCAGGCATCCAGGAGGTGCGATCCCGGAGGGCCAGGCGCCAGCCGGCCTGCAGACAGGCATCGGCCTCACCGCTGGCCAGCGTATCGAGCAGGCGATCCTGCCATGGAGCCGACTCGAGCAAGGGACGCAGCACCCCCGTCACGAGGCGATCGACCGGCAGTGGCACCGCGTCGACGACCCGGGCCAGTCGCTCGAAGAGAGACCTCCGTGAGGAACCCAGGCGCACCCAGAGCTGCAACGTGAGCGCCTCCCAGTCCTCCAGACCACCGGTCTCGATCCACAGGAGAAGGCGATCCAGGGCCACCTCGGCGAGCGGTCCGGGAAGGGCCTCCAGGAGCCGGCTACCCGTGACGACGACCTCGACGAGGTCTTCTCGGCCTGCTGACGCGAGCCAGCGGCCAACCCATGCGATCACCGACCCCAGAGCGGGAGAATCGACGGGAATGCGGTCGAGGTCCGGGATCACCCGCTGACAAAGGTCGAGGCCCGGACCGCTCGCCAGGAATGCAAGGATGCGTTGCATCAGGAGCACGGGCTCGAGGCTGGGATCGTCCACCAGACGCGCGAGCACGGTCCGCAACGGGGCCTCCGTGGCCCAGGGGGCAGGGTTGACCAGACTCGTCACGAGGGCCTCGCGAAAGTCACGCCCCTCGTCGGACAGCACGTAATCGAGGGCCGGTGAGGCCAGTTCCCCCGCCCTGAACGAGGGTTCGCGCGTCGCGGCGACGTAGAGCTCGAGGAGACGGTCAAGCTCCAGTCGCCCCTCGCGCGTGAGATCGCCCACGAGGCGATCGCGCAGGTGACGCTTGCGCGGATCGAGCATCAGCTTGCCTGCGTAAGGCAAGCCCACGGCGAGGAACTGGTAGCCCGGGTTGTGGCGCAGGACCACCCCTTCCATGGTACTGACGGTACGCATCAGGAAGGCGAAGCGATCGGGCAGGTAAAAGGGATGGTCATGCATGATCGGCCGCAACCGCCCCAGGATCTCGGCCGTCGTGTACGGGCGGTGCCCCTCGCCGATCTGGGCCTCGTAGATCTCCTCGACGAGCGGGATGACCCGGGCGCGATCGACCTGCTCGTGCAGGAAGCCGAGCCGGACCAGGTCGGTCACGAAGGCATCGAACTCGCGGTACACCAGATGCAGGAAGCAATCGACGAGGTGGACCTGGAGGTCTTCCGGGATGGTGTCGACCATCCCGAAATCGAGGTAAACGACCTCACCATCGGGCCTCACGAAGATGTTGCCCGGATGCGTGTCGGCGTGGAAGAAGCCGTCTTCGAGCAGTTGCTTGATGAACGCCCGGACGCCGCGATTGGCCACCGTCAGGTAATCGATGCCCCAGGAACCGATCGTCTCGAGATCATCGAAGCGGACCCCCTCGACGAAGTCCATCGTGAGGACCCGGCCGGTGGTCAGGGCCAGATGGGGACGCGGTGCGGAAACACCGGGAAAATCGGCGAAGTTGGCGCGGAACCGCTCCAGGTTGCTCGCTTCCTGCACGAAATCCATCTGATCGTAGAGACTCTGGGCAAAGCGGTCGACGATCGCCAGGTAGGGCATCTCGGGCGACAGGGGGAGGTGAAAGTGACGGAGATCCATTCCCGAGAGAAATTGCGCCAGCTTCCTGAGCATGGCCAGGTCGAGCTGGATCTGCGCCAGAAGCCCGGGACGCTGGACCTTGACGGCGACGGCCGTCCCGTCTGCGAGTCGGGCCCGGTACACCTGGCCGATGGAAGCTGCACTGACGGGGCGCACGTCGAACTCGGCAAAGCAGCTGTTGACATCCTTCCCGAGCTCGGTCCGGATGAGCGCCAGGGCCTGATCGGTATCGAAGGGCGGCACCCGGTCTTGCAAGGTCTCGAGTACCTCGAGATATCCGGCAGGCAAGATGTCCGGGCGCGTGGACAAGAGTTGCCCGATCTTGATAAAAGTGGGTCCAAGGGCAATCAGGGCATCCCGGAAATGCTCGGCCGCGCGCTGCTGGGCACGCTCGAACTGCTTCACCGTCCAGCGGGAGCGGCGAAGCTCGATGAACAGCACCCGACAGGCCTGTCCAACCAGGAGCATGAGAATGCTCCAGAGGCGCCAGGCCCCGCGGATGGGATGGGTCCGGATGACGTTATCGAGTTCCTGAGGATCGTGCTGGCGCGGCATGTCCGGTTCCTGGCGAGACCCCGTCAGTATCGCATCGAATGGCAAGGGACGGAAGACGGCTTCCGG